>CAJQOV010000001.1 GCA_905480065.1 uncultured Gammaproteobacteria bacterium
AGTGTGCTCGGCACCATGAAGGCGTGCATTACCATGGGCCTGCCCATCAATGTGGTCGGCGTGATCCCGGCCACCGAGAACCTGCCGGGCGGACGTGCGAGCAAGCCCGGCGATATCGTCACCAGCATGTCCGGACAAACCATCGAGGTGCTGAACACCGATGCCGAGGGTCGGCTCATTCTGTGTGACGCGTTGACCTACAGCGAAAAGTTCAATCCCGACGTGGTCATCGATATCGCCACCCTGACCGGCGCCTGCGTGGTCGCGCTGGGCAGCCATGCCGCCGGCCTGCTCAGTAATGACGACACGCTGGCCAGTGAACTGCTCAACGCCGGCAACACGGCGGGAGACCGCGCCTGGCACATGCCGTTGTGGGAAGATTACCAGCAGCAGCTCGACAGCAATTTTGCCGACATGGCCAACATCGGCGGCCTCCCGGCCGGCACCATCACTGCAGCCTGTTTTCTGGCACGCTTTACCAAAAAATATCGCTGGGCGCATCTCGATATCGCCGGGGTGGCCTGGAAGGGCGGCAAGGAGAAAGGCGCTACCGGGCGGCCGGTTTCCCTGCTCACGCAGTACCTGCTCGATCGCTGCCCGCAGCAATGACGCAGGTTGATTTCTACCTCCTGCAGGACAACGAGCCAGAGGCATGTTCCCTGCTCGCCTGCCGGTTGACCGAAAAGGCCTACAAGAAGGGGCATCGCGTATATATCCATGCCGAATCCGGCGCACAACTCCGGCAACTGGACGAGCTGCTGTGGAGCTTTCGTGCCGGCAGCTTCCTGCCGCATGCCGTCGTGCAGGACAGGCCGGCGGAACCACAGCCGATCCTGCTCGGCAACGATAGCGAGCCACAGGGCATGGATGACGTACTGGTCAACCTGGCCAGCGAAGTGCCGCCTTTCTTCAGTCGTTTCAAGCGGGTCGCGGAACTGGTCGGTGGTGACGAAGCCGCCCGTAGCGCGGCCCGGGAACGTTACCGTTTTTACCAGCAACGCGGTTACACACTGAATACCCACAAACTATGAGCCGCCGACCGACACACTTGCCACTGGACTCCGAGGGCATCCCGATCCTGACCGACCTGGTCAGTGACCAGGAGCTGATGCATGCCAGGGACATGGCCGAGCCGGATGAGAAGCCGGCGTACCTGTCAACGGCACAAATTGCGGATGAACTGCTGTCCAGCGAACTGTTCCAGCAACAGCTGGATGAGGTCGCCGCTGAGCTGGCCCGGGGCATCCGGCTGCAGGTCGAGCAGGCGCTTGGCACCGCCATCGAGGACGTGATCAACGAGGCGCTGGACCGGAACAATGCGCGCTCCTTCGAGCTGATTCGCGTGCAACTGGAGGACGCCGTGCCGGAACTGCTGGCCAAGGCCATGCAGGATAAAGGGATCTCCCGCTGATTCCGCCACGCAGGAAAACCGGCACCCGTCAGGTATAATCTCCGGCTTTGGCCGAGCAGGCCGTCTGACCCAGCCTGAGCGCACATGGACAAGACCTACAACCCGCACGCAATCGAACAACACTGGTACCAGACCTGGGAACGCGAAGGTCACTTCGCCCCGTCCGGCACCGGCACCCCGTACTGCATCATGATCCCGCCGCCGAATGTGACCGGCAGCCTGCACATGGGCCATGCATTCCAGGACACCCTGATGGACGCGTTGATCCGCTACCATCGCATGCGTGGTGACAACACCCTGTGGCAGGCCGGCACCGATCACGCCGGCATCGCGACGCAGATGGTCGTGGAACGACAGCTGGGTGCGCAGGAAATCACCAGGCATGACCTGGGCCGCGAAGAATTTATCAAGCGGATCTGGGACTGGAAGCAGGAGTCCGGCGGCACCATCACGCGCCAGTTGCGGCGCATGGGTTCATCCCTGGACTGGTCGCGCGAACGCTTCACCATGGACGAGGGGCTGTCTGACGCGGTGCGGGAAGTGTTTGTGCGTCTGTACGAAGACGGACTGATTTATCGCGGCAAACGGCTGGTGAACTGGGACCCGGTGCTGCATACCGCGGTATCCGATCTCGAGGTCATCTCCGAGGAAGAATCCGGGCACCTCTGGCACATGCGCTACCCGCTCGCCGATGGCAGCGGTCATCTCGTCGTTGCCACCACGCGCCCCGAAACCATGCTCGGCGACACCGCCGTTGCAGTACATCCCGATGATATGCGTTACCAGGCCCTGATCGGAAAGACCATACGCCTGCCGCTGACCAGTCGCGAGATACCGATCATCGCCGACGAGTACGTTGACCCGGAATTCGGTACCGGCTGTGTCAAGATCACCCCGGCGCACGATTTCAACGACTACGCCGTCGGACAGCGCCACGGTTTGCCATTGATCAACATTTTCACCGTTGATGCCTGCATCAACGGCGAGGTAAAAAGCGATTATCGTGGCCTGGACCGGTTTGAAGCACGCAAGCGTATGGTGGCTGACCTGCAGTCACAGGGACTGCTGGAGAAGATCGAGGACCATAAGCTGATGGTACCGCGTGGCGACCGTTCCGGTGCCGTGGTAGAGCCCTACCTGACCGACCAGTGGTTTGTGAAAATCGCTCCACTGGCGGAGCCTGCCATCAAGGCAGTGGAAGACGGCACCATACGTTTCGTGCCGGATAACTGGAAAAATACCTATTTTGAATGGATGCGCAACATCCAGGACTGGTGCATCTCGCGGCAGATCTGGTGGGGACACCGTATACCGGCCTGGTACGACAATAACGGTAATGTTTACGTCGCTCGCAGCGAACAGGACGTGCGCACACAGCACAAGCTGGGGCCGGAAATCGCGCTGTGCCAGGATGAAGACGTGCTCGACACCTGGTTTTCCTCCGCCTTGTGGCCGTTCAGCACGCTGGGCTGGCCGGCACAGACCGAAGAGCTCAAAACCTTCTATCCGACCAGCGTACTGGTGACCGGTTTTGACATTATCTTCTTCTGGGTGGCACGGATGATCATGATGGGTCTCCGGTTCATGGGCGAGGTGCCTTTCCACGAAATCTATATCCATGGGCTGGTACGTGACGCACATGGCAACAAGATGTCGAAGTCCAAGGGTAACGTGCTCGACCCGATTGATCTGATCGACGGTATCGATCTGGAAACCCTGGTCGCAAAACGGCGCTCGGCGCTGATGCAGCCGCAAATGGCCGAGCGCATCGAGAAACAGACCCGCAAGGATTTCCCCGATGGCATCCCCGCCTACGGTACTGACGCATTGCGCTTCACCTTTGCCGCCCTTGCCTCGACCGGCCGCGACATCAACTTTGACCTGGGACGTACCGAGGGATACCGGAATTTCTGCAACAAGCTGTGGAATGCAGCGCGTTATGTGCTGATGAATACGGAGGGACAGGATTGCGGCCAGTCCGGTGGCGATGTGCTGCTCTCCGCGGCCGACCGCTGGATCATCAGTCGCCTGCAGGAAACAGAGCAGGAAGTCATTGCAGCGATCAATGGCTATCGTTTTGATCTTGCCGCACAGGCAATCTATTCGTTCGTATGGGACGAATATTGCGACTGGTACCTGGAATTATCAAAGCCGGTACTTACCGATCCCGCCAGCAGCGCGGACGCGCTGCGTGGCACGCGTCGCACCCTGGTGCGGGTAATGGAATGCATATTGCGACTGGTGCACCCGTTCACCCCGTTTATCAGCGAAGAAATCTGGCAACGCGTCGCCCCCCTGGCCGGCGTCGGCGGCAAGACGATCATGCGGCAACCCTACCCGTCCCCTGACCAGAAGCTCATTGATTCGGCAGCTCTGGATGAAATCGGCTGGGTGCGGGACATCATCGCCGGCGTGCGCAAGATTCGCAGCGGCATGAATATCGATCCGCGCAAAACCCTGCCGGTACTGCTGCAAGGCGGTTCAGACACTGATCATCTGCGCATGAAACACAACCTTCACTACCTGACCAGTGTCGGCCGAATTGAGTCGGTTACCTGGCTAGGCCCGGATACTGCAGCCCCGGAATCCTCCACCACCCTGGTGGGAAATATGAAGCTGCTGATCCCGCTGGCCGGCCTGATCGACAAGGAGGCTGAGCTGACACGCCTGGCACATGAACTGACGAGGAAAAAGGAAGAACTCGATCGTTGCGAGAAGAAGCTGGCAAACAGCGGATTTACCGACAAGGCCCCTGAAAATGTGGTTACCAGGGAACGGAAACGCGCCAGCGAACTTGCCGATGCCATCAAAAATCTTCAGTCACAGCAGGTAAAGATCCAGACGCTCTGATCAAGCGCCTGCGAGATTCAATACCAGCTTCACTACACCCCAGACCGTCAACACAAATGCCATGGTAACCAGCAGCCCGATTACAATGTACTGGTACGGCTTGCCGTGGGTGAAATCTTCCTGACGTTTGCGGCTGCTCTGTACGCCAAACATGCTCGACAACACGCTGCCAAGCACAGCCAGCAGCGATAGCGTCTTTCCATTTGTCCTGTTTTCGCTGTTCATGTCATTACTGCCATTGTATGGCAGGCTATTCTACAGACGACACCCTGAGCCGCAATGTGCACGGCTGTTCAGCACAGCCAGTAACCGCAGTCCTGAGCCAGCGCCTGCACCCGAATCCTGACCCGCCCGAATTGCACACCACGCTGATTCCTTTAAGTTTTTCCCCGTGCATGCCGATACCAGTCAGTGCCAGCAAGCATATGATTTATCTATTGTTAATCAGGTGGTTATGCTGCACAGACCGAGCTACCCCGGAAGTCTGCGTCGAACACGACCAGCCGGGGAAGCGGGTAGAAGACATCAACGAGCATTTGCGGGACCGGTGATATGAGCAAAATCCTGATTATCGATGACCAGCTGACAAGCCGTCAGATATTGAAACAACTGGTTGGCACCATTGAACAGGGGGTCGAACTGCACGACTTTGCCAACCCGGTAGAGGCACTCGCCTGGACTATCCGTAATCCAGCCGATCTTGTGCTGGTCGATTACAAAATGCCGGAAATGAATGGCGTTGAGTTTATCCGCAAGTTCCGCACCAATCCTGCTTCGGGCCATGTTCCTGTAATCATGGTGACTTCGATTGAAGACCGGAGTGTGCGCTACGATGCACTCGAGGCAGGCGCCACCGACTTTCTGATGAAACCGGTAGACCACCATGAATGCCGCGCGCGGTGCAAGAACATGCTCATCCAGCACCAGCAGTACAAAATCAT
This sequence comes from uncultured Gammaproteobacteria bacterium, assembly GCA_905480065.1. Lineage (GTDB taxonomy): Bacteria > Pseudomonadota > Gammaproteobacteria > UBA9214 > UBA9214 > UBA9214. The sequence goes on from CAJQOV010000001.1 coordinate 5,203, forward strand.
CAGTGATCGTTCGAAATGGCTGGAACGCCGTGTAGCTGAGGCTACCAGCGAAATCCGCTTGCGGGAACGGGAGACCTTGCTACGTCTTGCCCGTGCAGGCGAATACCGCGATCAGGAAACCGGCAATCACATTATCCGAATGGCGAAATACTCACGAATCATTGCCGAGCAGCTTGGAATGTCGACCGCAGATGCAGAAGTTATCGAAATGGCCGCGCCAATGCATGATATCGGAAAAATCGGTATTCGGGACGACATATTGCTAAAACCAGGCAAACTCACAGCAGAAGAATTTGAGATCATGAAAACCCACACCGTAATCGGGTATGAGATTCTTAAGGACAGCCCGTCCAAATTCCTGCAGATGGGTGGCATTATTGCCCTTGGACATCATGAAAAATTCGACGGCACCGGGTACCCGCACGGGCTGAAGGGTGATTCCATTCCGATTGAGGCACGCATTGTAGCCGTTGCTGATGTCTTCGATGCACTCGTGTCAGAACGCCCCTACAAGAATGCCTGGTCTACACAGGCTGCACTCGATTACATGGAAAGTAACAGTGGCAAACATTTTGACCCACAAGTATTTAGCGCCTTCAAAGCACAAATAGACTCCGTCGCCAAGATACAGGGCATGTTGCCAGACATGCCAGCCGCAATCAGCAGATAAAGCGCCAAATTTTCTTCGTATTTTCCGGATGTGGCTGCTGTCACAGTGGTTTCTTATTGTTTACACTTGCTGCACTCAACGAAATCCTGACAAACACACTGGATTAGCAGCAGACAATATGAACACCTCCATAATTGAGCAACTGGCCGCACAGGGCATTCATGGCCCCGGCAGTGATGAACTGGCTAAATATGAACGTCACCTGACTCGATTCTTTGAGCGTGAATATAAACGTTTGCAGGAAAACCCCGTCTCCCTTGAATCATTAAAAATCGACACCACTCAGGGGCCAATGATGGAAGACACCGATGCACTGATGGAACGTCACTATGACGAGCGCCCGGAATTTTTTGCCAGCTTTCTTGACAGGAAATATCGTGCCTATTCGATGGCCTATTATGGTGAGACTCCCGAAGAAATCTTAAACTCAACTGCAACGCTGGAAGAAGCGCAACATGCGAAATTTTCTCTGATAGCAGAACGCGCTCAGATTACCGGAAGCGAGCGAATTCTGAATATCGGCTGCGGTTTCGGCTCACTCGAGACTTATCTTTTAACTAAATATCCAGACTTGCAGATCACTGGGATAACTCCGAGCAAAGTACAGGTGGCATATTTAACCGAGCGGATGAAGGACAGCAATGATCCGCTTGGGAAGGGCAACTTCACACTAATTGAAGGCACCTTCGATAAGATGAGAATTGAATGTATTGGCAAGGAGAAATATGACTTAGTAATATCAGTGGCAGTATTTGAGCAGATTTATAACATGGGTGAAGTACTGCAAAGAGTACACCAACTTGTTACATCTGGCGGAAGATCATTTCATCATTTCATTACATCAAAATTTGTCATACCACAGTTCATCCAACCAGATAAAACAAGAATTGGAAGTTATTTCCCAGGTGGTCGGGTGTGGCCGCATCATGAGTTTGCAAGACATACTAGTCATTTAGAACTGCAAAATCTTTGGTTTATAAATGGTCTAAATTACTGGCGCACATTGGATGAATGGCACCGACGTTACTGGGAGGGCCTAGAGAAGCTATATGGGACTGTATTCGATACCAAAGCCATTGCTCACTGGAACGAATATTTTTCACTCTGCAAAGTTGTATTTGCACCATTTAACGGAACTTGCTACGGCAACAGTCACTATCTTTTCAGGAAGCCGTCCTGAGGTGTTTCACTAAGACAAGCCCCTGACGGCAATCACCGCATTCAATCCACCAAATGCGAAGGAATTCGATAATGCAAGGTCTACGTTGACGGCCCTCGCAACATTCGGCACATAATCCAGGTCACAACCTTCGCCAGGGTCAGTAAAATTGGCCGTTGGTGGTATCAACCCGTTCTTTACGGTCAAAATAGTAGCAACCAGCTCCATGGCACTGGCCGCGCCCAGTGCATGTCCATGCATAGACTTGGTTGAGGACACTGCCAGCGAATGCGCATGGTTACCGAATACCTGGTGAATTGACTCGGTTTCAGCCAGGTCATTAGCCTCCGTGCCGGTTCCATGTGCATTTATATAGCCAATTGCATCTGGAGCCAGCTCCGCATCAGCCAACGCAGCCCTTATAGCAGCTGAGATCCCAAGAGTATCCGGCCGGGTGATATGTCCGGCATCAGACGACATACCAAAACCGGCCAACTCTGCGTAACAGCGGGCACCACGAGACGCAGCATGGGCTTCAGACTCCAGCACCAGCATGGCAGCACCCTCTGCAAGCACCATGCCTGACCGGTCACGGGAAAACGGCCGACAGGTATCATTGGACACGACCCGCAAGGCTTCCCAGGACTTCAACAACCCATAGGTAAACGGCGCATCGGTACCACCTACCACGGCAACATCAACCAGGCCGGACCTGATCATCATGGCGCCCTGGATAACGGCATGCGCACCGGATGCGCAAGCGCTGGTGATGGAGAATACTGGTCCACGAATGCCGATATGATGACTGACCATGCTGGCAGCTGCACTGGGCATTCCTTTCGGGATGGTAAGGGGATGCGCGCGCGAACGGCCTTCCTTGTACAATTTGCAGTAGGTTTCCTCATCGGTCTGCTTGCCACCACATCCAGTACCGATCACGCCAGCGGCATTGGCAAGAATTGAACCCCCTGAAGAAAGCCCGGCATCTTCAATTGCCTCTCTGGCAGCCACCACCGCGAACTGTGAGAAGCGGTCGAGGATCGTCAGCTCATCATTGGAAAAATGCGACTCCGGGCGGAATCCGTCAATCTGGACTCCCACCCTGATCTTGATATCGCTATCAATCCCGGACAATGCCCTGATAGCGGAATGCCCGCCTTCGAGGGCACCCCAGAAAACCGGCACATTTGGACCCAGGCCAGAGATGCAGCCCAGGCCTGACACGACTACCCTACGACTCATACTGGCGCTTTCTGAGCAATGATCCGCTCAATCTGGGTCAGAATATCCCCGACTGTCTGCAAAGAATCAAACACCTCGTTGGGAACCTCAATATCGAGCTTGTCTTCCAGCTCATAGAGAATCGTGATTGCGCCCAGCGAATCGATCCCGAGATCGTCAAGCCTGGTTGAAAGTGTGATTTTATCCGGCTGACACTTTAGGTAGTCTGATATTTCTTTTAA
>CAJQOV010000002.1 GCA_905480065.1 uncultured Gammaproteobacteria bacterium
GGTATGCAGGGTGAACTGTTCCAGCGTGAAGCCGCTATCGAGCCGCAGTGCGTTCATGACAAATTCCAGTATGGCATCCTGTGCTGAAAGTTCCACGCGGCCGCTGACGAAGTTCCGGTTGTTAATGGCATCGAGGTACTGCTGCGGATGCCGGATACGGGTGCTGCGCACGATCGCCTGGCGCGCCGTGTCGGTGAGCTTGCCGTGTGCGCCGGCGCCGATGCCCAGGTAGTCACCGAACCGCCAGTAGTTGAGGTTGTGCCGGCAGGTCCTGTCGCCACGCGCCCAGGCGGACACCTCGTAGCGTGCGTAATCGCGCGATTCCAGGCGGGTACGCCCTGCATCCTGCATGTCGGCGATGGTGTCATCGGCCGGCAGTTGCGGCGGGTGGCGGTAAAACCAGGTGTTCGGCTCGATGGTCAGTTCGTACCAGGACAGGTGCGGCGGTTCCAGGTCCATCGCGGTGTGCAGATCAGCCAGCGCCTGCGCCACGGTCTGTCCCGGCAGACCGAACATCAGGTCAAGGTTGAAGTTGTCAAAGCCAGCGTAATGGGCGGCCTCGACGGCACGGATCGCTTCGCGTGCATTGTGGATGCGGCCGATGCTTTCCAGCAGCTCCGGCTGAAAGCTTTGCACACCGATGGACAGCCGGTTGATGCCGGCCGCGCGAAAGCCCTCGAAGCGCTCACGATCCACGGTGCCGGGATTGGCTTCCAGGGTGATTTCGGCATTCGGTACCAGCTGCACGCGAGCACGTATGGCGCCGAGCAATCGTTCGATACCCTCCGGACTGAACAGGCTCGGTGTGCCACCGCCAATGAAGAGCGTTTCCACCGGCCGGCCCCAGGCATTCGGCAGGTCCTGCTCGAGGTCGGCAATCAGTGCGTCGATATAGGCGCGCTCCGGAATACCGTTGCGCGCCTCGTGCGAATTGAAGTCACAGTACGGGCATTTGCGTACACACCACGGGATGTGGATGTAGAGCGAGAGTGGCGGGGTGATGGTGAAGTTGAACATAATGGATGAGTACGGATGTTTCCGGATAACAGCGCCTCGTGAGCAATCGCTGAACTGCAGGAGCAGTCATCGACCGCGATTCATTTTCTGGGTTGCAGCGTATCGCGCCTGATCAGCGCTGCTGCCGTCACAACAGCCGGGTGACCATCAACGCCCGTGTTGCAGTGCAGCCAGCAGTTTCCTCAATGCCTGTCCCCGATGACTCAGTGAATTCTTTACCGCCGGTTCCAGTTCCGCGGACGCGCAGTTGTGCGTGGGCACGAAAAACACCGGGTCATAGCCGAAACCGTTGTCGCCACGCGGCTCGAACAGGATGCGGCCTTCCCAGGTGCCCTGGCAGATCAGCGGGGTAGGATCCTCGGCGTGGCGCAGGTACACCAGCAGGCACTGGAAACGCGCCGTACGTCCGGATTCCGGTACCTCGCGCAGCACCGCGAGCAGTTTCTCGAGATTGGCCTGGTCGCTGGCACCGGCCCCGGCATAACGTGCCGAGTAGATGCCGGGGGCGCCGTGCAGGGCGTCGACCTCCAGCCCGGAATCGTCGGCAATTGCCGGCAGGCCGGTGTGTGCAGCCGCATTGCGTGCCTTGAGGATGGCATTTTCCACGAAGGTCAGACCGGTTTCCTCGGCATCCGGCACGCCGAACTCGCTCTGCGGCCGTACCTTGAAGTCCAGCGTTTCCAGCAGTTGGTTGATCTCACGTACCTTGCCGGCGTTGCTGCTGGCGAGAATGATGTCTGTCATGGGCTGTGTCGTAACTGGCGGGTTATTTGTTTTGCAGTGCCGCCTGCTGGCTGGCCAGCAGATCTGTGATGCCCTTGCGTGCCAGCGCCAGCATGGCGTTGAGCTCGTCCTGGCTGAAGGGATGGCCTTCCGCCGTGCCCTGAACCTCGATGAAGTCACCGGTATCGTTCATGACCACATTCATGTCGGTCTCCGCCTTGCAGTCTTCCGGGTAGTCCAGGTCGAGCACCGGGGTGCCCTGGTAGACGCCGACAGATATCGAGGCGACCCGGCCGGTGAGCGGATTTTCCTTGAGCTCCTTGCGATCGAGCAGCGACTGGATCGCGTCGGCCAGCGCGACGTAGCCGCCGGTGATGCTGGCCGTGCGCGTACCGCCATCGGCCTGGATGACGTCGCAGTCGATGGTGATGGAGCGTTCTCCCAGCTTCTTCATGTCAACCACCGCGCGCAGGGAGCGGCCGATCAGGCGCTGGATTTCCATGGTGCGACCGCCCTGCTTGCCGCGTGCCGCTTCGCGGCCCATGCGGCTGGTAGTGGAGCGCGGCAGCATGCCGTATTCCGCGGTTACCCAGCCTTCCCCCTTGCCGCGCAGGAAGCCCGGCACGTGGGTCTCCACGGTGGCATTGCACAGCACCCGGGTGTCGCCGAATTCGACCAGTACCGAACCCTCGGCATGCTTGGTGTAGTTGCGGGTGATGCGCACGTGGCGCATTTCGTCGGGAGCACGGTTGCTGGGGCGCATGGAGGTTCCTGTAGCGTATCAAGGGCCGCGCAGTATAGCGCGAACCCGCGCTCCCCGAAGCGTAGCTCCGGACAGTAATCACTCGCGGGCCGGGATTCGGCCCGGCATTTCGCCAGCAGCCGGGATACCGGCCGGCTGAACGGCCACTGCCTTCCCGTTGCGGAGGAATGATCTAACTAACTGTTAACTAATATAAATATATGTACCGTCCGGCAGTACGCGGAGAGCGTCACAGTTTTGCGGTAAGTGGCGCGTTAATGTAAAGCTCTGGCAGGGGTCAGCCGATGAATCCGGTGTTAGAGTATCGCTGCATGATCCGACCAGGATCACTTACATGGAGATTCACCTATGCAACTGGTTAACCGCAAACTGGCAAGCTGGCTGATGGCCGCTACGCTGGCTGCCACCCAACTGGGTTTCGCGCCCGCCGCCGTGGCATCCTCGTCTGAATACAATGGCGCGTCTAACCCGGATGCGGGGGCCGTCTTCTTCGACACGCTGGTCATGCGCCCGGTCGGATTGGTGGGCACCGTGGCCGGAACTGCCGCATTCCTGGTTTCGCTGCCGTTCAGCGCGCTGGGGGGGAATGTGGGCGAGGTCGCGGATGCAATGATTGTTGCACCCGCACGCTACACCTTTGTGCGTCCGGTCGGCGAATTCTAGCCGCGCTGTAAACAGAACACCCATGCCGCTGCAGTCATTCCGGCTGTAGCGGCTTTTTATTGGCCGTCGCCAGGGCGTCCTTTTCCATTCCCGCGCGAATCGCTTACCATTGACCGCCTGTTAGTGGCCGGACGGTATACATCATGGTTCGCAGTATGACTGCCTTTGCACGCCAGGAGCGCGAACTCGATGCGGGTGCGCTGTCCTGGGAATTGCGTTCGCTCAATCATCGTTACCTGGAAATCAGCCTGCGCCTGCCGGAAGAGTTGCGTGCGCTGGAAAGTGCCGTACGCGAGCGCATCAACGCACGACTCGGTCGCGGCAAGCTGGACTGCAGTTGCCGCTACCGGCCGGCGGCCAGTGCCACTGCGCCGGTTGAAATCAATAGCGAAAGCCTGGACCGCCTGCTGGCTGCCTGTCGCACGGTCGGTGCACAGCTGGCCGAACCTGCTGCGCTGAACCCGCTGGAGTTGTTGCGCTGGCCAGGCGTGGTACACGAGGTGCAGCCGGATCTTGCGCCGTTGCACAATGCGGCGCTGGAGTTGCTGGACCGCGCGCTGGATGAACTGCTGGAGTCGCGCGCGCGCGAGGGAGAGCAGATCAACCGCGTGCTGCTGCAGCGCTGCGACGGCATGGAGCAACAGGTTGCGCGGGTGCGGACCCTGTTGCCGGACATCCGGGCCGCATTGCGTAACAAGATGGAGACGCGGCTGGCCGAGCTGGATATCACGGCGGACCCCGGCCGGCTGGAACAGGAACTGGTGCTGCAGCTGCAGAAGATCGACGTGGACGAGGAGCTGGAACGGCTCGACAGTCATATCGGGGAAATGCGGCGCGTACTGGCGGCCAAAGAACCCGTCGGCCGGCGGCTGGACTTTCTCATGCAGGAACTGAACCGCGAGGCGAATACGCTCGGGTCCAAATCCGTTGCGGTCGATACCACCAATGTCTCGGTCGAGCTCAAGGTGTTGATCGAACAGATGCGCGAACAGGTCCAGAACGTGGAGTAACGGCGTTGAGTGAGACGGGATACCACGGCACGCTGTACATCATTTCTGCGCCCTCGGGTGCCGGCAAGTCGAGCCTGCTGCAGGCGCTGCTGGAGACCGCCGGAGAGGGGATTGTGCTGTCGGTATCGCATACCACACGCAAGCCGCGCCCCGGCGAAGTGGATGGCCAGCACTATCACTTCGTGGAGCTCGCGCAATTCCAGGCCATGGTCGCGGCCGGCGAATTCCTGGAATACGCGCAGGTATTTGATAACTTTTATGGTACTTCGCGCCGCTCGGTGGAGGCCCGGCTGGCCGCCGGCCAGGACGTGATCCTGGAGATCGACTGGCAGGGCGCGCGCCGCGTACGCGAACAGCTGGCGGGGACGGTCAGTATCTTCATCCTGCCGCCGTCCCGCGCCGAGCTGGAGGTGCGGCTTACTGCGCGCGGCCAGGATGATGCGGCGGTGATCGCGCGGCGCATGCGCGATGCGGTCGGCGAGATGTCGCACTACGGCGAATATGACTACCTGATTATCAATGATGTTTTTGAGGATGCGCGCAGCCGGCTGGCGGCCATCATCAGCGCCCTGCGGCAGCGGCTGGCGGTCCAGCAGCAACGCCATGCCATGCTGCTGGCGGAGCTGCTGGCACCGGATGGGCGATTCGGGTAGACTCG
>CAJQOV010000003.1 GCA_905480065.1 uncultured Gammaproteobacteria bacterium
GGATGCCAGCCTGTTAAACGGTATACAGGGTATCGAATTCGAGTGGGATACCGTCATTGTCGATGAGCACATGATGACCGGCCATGCCGGCATCTTTGCCGGCGACGACATGGTTCCCTCGGAACGCACCGTCACCGTGGCCGTCGGTCATGGCAAGAAGGCGGCCCGCAACATCGACGCCTGGCTGCGCGGTGAAACCTATACGGCTCCGCCGAAGCACCCGCTTGCCAGCTTCGACAAACTGCATGTCTGGTATTTCACCGATGCCGAGCAGCGTTCACAGGAAAGTATCGACCTGCAGCAGCGCCAGTCCGGCTTCGAGGAAGTAGTACATGGCCTGGAAAAGGCCGATGCCGTGTTCGAGGCGCTGCGCTGCCTGTCCTGCGGCAACTGCTTCGAATGCGACGGTTGCTTCGGCGCCTGTCCGGAAGGCGCCATCAGCAAGCTTGGCAAGAACAAGGGCTATGCGGTGAATTTCGACAAATGTACCGGTTGTGGTATCTGCTTCCAGCAGTGCCCCTGCCATGCGATCGAAATGACCCCCGAACCCGACTGAACCCGGCGCAAGGATGCCGATCCTGAATCACGCAAGCGTTTTTTCCGGCCCCGCGGCCGGACCCTGGAGCAATGCATGGAAAACCGGCAAGTAGCCACCATCGACGGTAACGAGGCCGCAGCCTACGTTGCGTATCGCGTTAACGAAGTCTGTGCCATCTATCCCATCACGCCCTCTTCCACCATGGGGGAACTGGCTGACCAGTGGGCCAACGAGGGCAAGACAAATCTCTGGGGCGATGTCCCGATCATCGCAGAGATGCAAAGCGAGGGCGGCGCCGCGGGTGCCGCGCACGGCGCCCTGCAGACCGGCGCGCTCACCACCACCTTCACGGCCTCGCAGGGCCTGATGCTGATGATCCCGAACATGTACAAGATTGCCGGAGAACTCACCTCCGCGGTCTTCCATGTTGCGGCGCGCTCGCTGGCCGCCCAGGGACTATCGATCTTCGGTGACCACCAGGACGTGATGGCGGTACGCCCCACCGGTTTCGCACAACTGGCATCCGGCTCGGTGCAGGAAGCCCACGATATGGCCCTGATAGCACAGGCCAGCACACTGGAAGCCCGCGTCCCCTTTATCCATTTCTTCGACGGCTTTCGCACCTCGCACGAGGTCAACAAGATTACCTTGCTCAGCGATGCCGATATCCGCGCCATGATCGATGACGACCTGGTGCGTGCTCACCGGCAGCGTGGTCTCGGCCCCGACATTCCCTTCATGCGCGGCACGGCGCAAAACCCGGACGTCTATTTCCAGGGCCGCGAAACCGTCAACCCGTGGTACACCCGCACCCCGGATATCGTGGAACGCAAGATGCGCGAATTCGGTGATCTCACCGGGCGTCACTACCAGCTGTTCGAATACCACGGCGACCCGCAGGCGCAACGCGTCATCATCCTGATGGGCTCGTGCGCAGACACCGTGCTTGAGACGGTTGACTGGCTGCTGGCGCATGACACTGCGGTTGGCGTCATCCAGGTGCACCTGTACCGGCCGTTCTCCGTCAAGCACCTGCTGGCTGCGCTGCCCGCCAGCACCCGCGCCATAGCGGTACTGGACCGCACCAAGGAGCCAGGTGCGCCGGGCGAACCCCTGTACCTGGACATTGTCACCACGCTGTCCCAGGCCGCTGCCGACGGCACCCTGCCGTGCGCGAGACTGCCGCACATCATCGGCGGACGCTATGGCCTGTCCTCCAAGGAGTTCACGCCGGCCATGGTCAAGGCGGTATTCGAGGAACTCGACAAGGCGCAGCCGAAGAACGGCTTCACGGTGGGCATCAACGACGATGTCAGCCACACCAGCCTGGCCTACGACCCGGATTTCACCATCGAGCCGGAGCAGGTGGTACGCGCGCTGTTCTACGGCCTCGGCGCCGACGGCACGGTAGGCGCCAACAAGAACACCATCAAGATCATCGGTGAAGACCCCGCCTTCCATGCCCAGGGTTACTTCGTCTACGACTCCAAGAAGTCCGGCTCCCAGACTATCTCTCACCTGCGTTTCGGCCCGAAGCCGATCATTTCCAGCTACCTGGTGCAGTCTGCCAACTTCATCGGCTGCCACCAGTTCAATTTCCTGGAACGCACCAACGTTCTGGAAAAGGCCGCAGAGGGTGCGACCTTCCTGCTCAACAGCCCCTATGCTGCAGATAAAGTCTGGGACCAGCTGCCGCGCGTCATCCAGCAGACCATCATCCAGCGCAAGCTGGAATTTCATGTCATCGACGCCTATACGGTGGCGCGTGACAGCGGCATGGGCAACCGCATCAATACCGTCATGCAGACCTGCTTCTTTGCGCTCTCCGGCGTCATGCCGAAAGAGACAGCGATCGCCAGGATCAAGACCGCGATTCAGAAAACCTACGGCAAGAAGGGTGAGGAAGTTGTACGCCGCAATTTCGAAGCCGTCGACAACACCCTCGCCCAGCTGCACCAGGTCACGGTGCCGGGCGAGGTCAACAGCACCCGCGCCTTGCTCGCAGCCGTGCCGCCGCAGGCACCGGCCTTCGTCCGCGAGGTCACGGCCATGATGATCGCCGGCAAGGGTGACGAGATGCCGGTCAGTGCCATGCCGGTGGACGGTACTTTCCCCACGGCAACTTCCCGCTGGGAGAGCCGTGACATCTCCATGTACGCACCCGCATGGGAGCCGGAAATCTGTATCCAGTGCGGCAACTGCAGCTTCGTCTGTCCGCACAGCGTGATCCGCGCCAAGTTCTATAACACCGCGCAACTGCAGCAGGCACCGGCAGGATTTCGCCACGCACCCATCGATGCCCGCGGCCTTCCGGACGTGCAATACACGCTGCAGGTCTACCTGGACGACTGTACCGGCTGCGGCCTGTGCGTCGAAGTCTGCCCGGTGAAGAGCAAG
>CAJQOV010000004.1 GCA_905480065.1 uncultured Gammaproteobacteria bacterium
GCCGACGCGTCCCATACCGAAGATAATCACGGACACGTCACCCGGGTTGATCAACTGCTCGGACGGCAGCAGGTTGGCACGTTCAAAGCGCTGCAATACTTTGCGGGACTTGCGGTATAACTGGTGCGCGGCTGTGTTGACCGGTGCCGCGACGATGAATGATAACGACAGGGCCACCGCGATGATGATCAGCCAGTCGCTGGACATCCAGCCGTTCGCCTGGGCCAGTGCCGCGACGATCAGCCCGAACTCGCTGTAGTTGGCCAGACTGAACGAAGCGAGCATGGAAGTACGGGCCCGCAACTGGAACCGCGCCAGCAGCCAGAAGAACAACGCCGCTTTCAACGGCACCATGAGCACGAGTAGCACGGCGATTCCTATGGCCTGCAGACTTAGCGGGCCTGACATGCCGATCACCAGGAAGAATCCCACCAGGAACAGGTCCTTGAAGCCCAGCAGATGACGCGCCAGTTCGGAGGAGCGCCGGCTGTTCGCCAGCAGGATTCCCAGCAGCAGCGCACCAAGATCACCCTTGATGCCCACCAGTTCAAACACGCTGGCGCCGCCCAGTGCCAGGCTGAGCCCGAATAGAATCAACAGTTCACCATGGCCGGAACGATCGAGCGTCTTGAGCAATAGCGCCCACAGGGTAGGAAGCTTGCCGCTCGAGACTGCCAGGAAGATCACGGCAGCAATGTCCTGAATGATCAGGATACCAATGGCAATGCGGCCATACATCGCATCTATCTCGCCCTTCTCTTCCAGTACCTTGACGGCGAATACCGTGCTGGAGAAACTCAGTACGAATGCAATCAGTACCACCTGCCGGGCATCCAGGCCCGCAAGCACCGGCGTGCCGATCCATCCAAGGCCCAGGATGCCGGCTGTCAGCAGCAGCACTGCAGCCAGCATATGCAGCGAGGCGACCGCCCAGACCTGCGGCATCAGCAAGTTGCCCACGCGCAGTTTAAGTCCGATGGAAAACAGCAATAGCGTTATGCCGATGTCGGAGAATCCGCGCAGGGTAGCGCTTGCCTCCATACCGGCGCCATACAGCACGAAACCTGCAATCAGGTAACCCACCAGGGGTGGCAATCCGGTCAGGCGCGCACCCAACCCAAGCAGGAAAGCCATTCCGATCGCTATAATGTCTGCATACATAGGGTTGTTACTTTATGTCAGGCAAGGATACAAACGACAGATTATCTGTGACCTTCAATCACTGCTGTCCCACATACATGTACTGAAAGTACAGTAAGTCCATGAATCAAGGTATTGCACGCAGTGGTTGCTAGCGACAGGACATGATAGCTATACATTCCCGTATAAACATTACGTCCCTTCCCGGCATTTGCTCCCTGCAATGCAGGGGCCAGAGCCGAGGTGATCAAATCTAACCAGCGGCCTGAATTTCCATCCCCTCACCCCAACCCTCTCCCGGAGGGAGAGGGAGTATATGGGGCAGCAGTGGGTCGGACCCCGGTTCCGTCCACGCCAATCGAGACATCTCCACGCGTTTTCACGCACAGGGCTCTGACCCCGCTGCTCCGGGGCAGGATCTGCTGCCGGATAGGAGGTCAGGCCGTGCGTGGATTCAGTGCGGGCAGCCGGTTTGCTGAGCGGCGCAAGCGGTTGCGGCTGCGGCGCAGCAGGTGCGGGCGCAGTTGCTGTTGCAATTCCCGTTTCCAGGCGATGAAGTCGAGCGCCTGGCCACCATAGATTGCACCGTCCAGCGTGTGCGCCAGCTCCCGCAGTCTGGCCGGTTCGGTGCGCGGACTGGTGGCAATGATTTTCTCTGCAATTATGCTGAGCGTTGAATGCCCGGGTATGCCGAGGGTCTCGCAGACCCGGGACTTGAACTCCGCGCACCAGGCCTGGGGATTGTCCTCGGTCGCAAGACAGCGCGTGCAGAGCCAGATCTTCATCGCTTTCGGCATCAGCAGGGCAACGCCCATACGCGCCCGGCGCATCTGCCGCGCCGGCGAGAGCCGGTTGCCGATTTGCCTGCTGCGCATAGCCACGTGACGTCCGCTAGCCGACAACCAGGTGGCAGCTTGCCTGAACAGTGCGCGCGTGCGCTGCCAGGCACCCAGCAGGTAGCCGGCAATCAGGGCCAGCGCAATCGCCATGGGTGCCCAGAACAGGGGGGAACGACTTTCAGCACCGGCGGTCGCTGGCGTGGTACTTGTGCCGGCGTAGGCTTCTGTTGATGGCAGGCCGGCAAGCATGGCCTGCTGCCTTGCCACATCCCACCATGCAACATTGATATTAGGCAGGTGTATCCAGCCGTCTTCGAGCGGGATCAGGGTGTAGGTTTCCTTGCGGCTGCCGGTCAGATGGCGCCCGTTGGCCGAGATGCCGCTGGTGGTGGCAGTGGCATCACGATAAACACGGAACAGCGGGCTCTTGATCTGGTCAGCCAGCGACGGGAGCTGGCTGCCTTGTGCTCCCTGGGCAGTCAGTTCCACCGTCAAGGTGACAGGCTGGCCTGCCTTCACTGGTGCATCCTGTTGCAGGCTGGTTTGCAGTCTCAGTTCATGCAGCGGCAGCCAGGGTTGCACCGATGGATCGGCCGGACGGACCAGCAATGTCCGTGCAGCAGTGGCAATAGTGAACTTGCTGGCCGGGAGATTCTGTTGCCGGTTTGCAGCGTGTGTGCCGGTAAATTCGATGGAGGGTACCACTACATCGCCGGACTGCAGCGGCTTCAGTTTGTAGCGATAGGTATTGACGATTTGCTGGGAATGGTTGTGGCCATTGGCGCGGGTGGTAGTTAACGGACCATCAATCAGTTCCAGTGCCGCGCCTTCAATACGCGGCGTGTTGCGATTCAGCACCGCGAGGTTACCGTCACTGACAACCCGAACGGTGTAGATGGTGTTCTGCTGTTCGTAGAAGACCGTATCACTGACCTCGATCTCGACCACGGGTGCAGTATTTTCAGTGGGACCGGCTGCAGGTAATTGCGCGCTATACCAGCCGGTTCCTGGGGCGGCACCCGGGTAATAACCTGCCGGCAGCGGCGGCAGCGGTGGCTGATATTGCGGTGCGGGGGTAGTGGCCGTGAGATTGCCCCAGGGGCGGTTGGTCGTGTAGGTGTCTTGACCACGGGGCTGGCTGTTGCCCATGGAAAAACCACCGGCATGCGTCTGGGTGGTGACCAGGCTTGCCAGCAGGCAGATGGCAGCGGTACCTGTTGTAATAAAAGGATTCAAATGAGCGCCCCTCGTGTGTTATCGGCTCCGGAACTGACGGTCAGGTCCGGGCCATGCTTGCCATGCTTACCAGGGCCGGGTCTCCATCAGCTGGCGGCCATTGCGTTGCAGCTCCCGTTGTTCTTCCAGCATAAACTGGTTACGTAACAGGTGGGCCGGATCGCCTTCGATTTGCTCCAGCCACTGATCCATAACCGTGATCGAAATACTGCTGCCGGGGCTACCGTTCGGGTCCGGTATGCCGTCCTGTCCCGTCTCTTTATCGATTTCGCCTGATTTGCCCTCAAGCCGGTCAAGATGCTCGATGGCCTGGCTGGCCGCCACCGCTGCTTCGGATATCTCGCCGGGCAGTCCACCGGTACCGGCCGCCGGATCGTGAGCAGTCCCTGCCTCTTGCCGGTCCTGCTGTTCCGGACCTCCGCTGCCATCCTCGGTATCCCTGGGACCGGACTTCTGATCAGAAATATCTATGTCGAGATTACCATCACTTTGTCCGTTTTGTTGATCATCAGCGCGGTTTTTTTCCGGTTTTGCTGCGGATTCGGTGTTTTTTTGTGCCGCTTCGTCTCCATCCGACCCGGTTTTGGTCTCCTGCTGCCGGTCGCCGGAGGCCTGCTCGGATTCCTCTCCCTGCTTGCCGGAGGCCTGCTCGGACTCCTGCTGCTGGTCACCGGAGGATTGCTCGGATTCCTCTCCCTGCTTACCGGAGGCCTGCTCGGACTCCTGCTGCTGGTCGCCGGAAGATTGTTCGGATTCCTCTCCCTGCTTGCCGGAGGCCTGCTCGGACTCCTGCTGCTGGTCACCGGAGGATTGTTCGGATTCCTCTCCCTGCTTGCCGGAGGCCTGCTCGGACTCCTGCTGCTGGTCGCCGGAGGACTGTTCGGATTCCTGTTCCTGCTCGCCGGAGGATTGCTCGGACTCTTTTTGCTGGTCACCGGAGGACTGTTCGGATTCCTGTTCCTGCTCGCCGGAGGACTGTTCGGACTCCTGCTCCTGCTCGCCGGAAGATTGCTCGGACTCTTTCTGCTGGTCACTCTCGGACTGTTCCGATTCCTGTTGCTGGTCCTTCTTCGACTGTTCGGATTCCTGTTCCTGTTCCTTTTTATCCTGCTTTTCTTCAGGCTGCTGCTTGTCTTTTTCTTCCGGCAGCTGTTCTTCCGAGAACTGCTCCAGCTGTTGCTTGGCAAGCGCCAGGTTGTGCAGGGTATCCGCGTCTTTCGGGCGTAGCGCAAGCGCGGCCTGGTAGGCGTCTACGGCACATTGATAGTCGCTGCGCTTGAAACAACTGTTACCCAGATTATACAGCGCATCCGGTTTGGCATCCTCGCGTTCCACGCTGGCGAAGGCCTTGCCCGCTTCCGTGTAGCGCCCGGCGCGATACAGTGCAACGCCGCGCCGGTAGCTGTCGCCGAAATCCTGCGCTGCCTCGTTGTATTCCCCTTCCCGGTATTTGTGTGCGGCCTCCTGTTCGGTATTTCTGAACCACGATGCTGCAACCGTTGCCGTGCCCGACAACAGGCTGACCAGCAGGCCGGCCGTGAAGTATGGTGACCGCTTCATGAGCTGCGTACCTGGTAGCCGGGCAGGGTACGGCGAAACAGCGGCAGCAGTAACAACAGTGCCAGCCCGGTCAGCCACTGAGAACGCTCATTCCATACCCGGGTGCGCACATTGAGTTCACTGCCGGGCAGCGCCTGTGCCTTTACTTCATCGAGAATCCGGTCGGTATCCCGTTGCCGGTAATCGGCAAGCTGGTATATCCCGCCACCCGTCGCCGCCATTGATTTCAGCAGCGGCTCATTGAGCGCGGAGATCACGGGCTGACCGCTCCGGTCGCTGATCCAGAGCCCGTCCGGTCCGGGGACGGCGTCACCTTTCGGGGTGCCAATGCCGAGTACATGCACATGTATGCCGCGCTCTGCGAATGCCTGCGTGCGTTGTTCCAGGCCCGGTTCATCGAAGTCGCCATCGGAAATCAGCAGCAGTGAATTCACACTGTCTGCCGGCTGGCCGGCAAGTAGTTCACCGGCCCGATCAAGGGCGTGCACCAGCCGGCTGCCTGGCAGTTGCACCAGGCTGGTGTCGAGCGCCGGTAACATGCGCCGGATGCTGTTCATGTCCTCGGTCACCGGGGCGACGACCTGGGCAATCGAGGCGAAGCCGATCACGCCGATGCGGATGCCGCGGCTGCGCTCCAGCAGATCGGCCAGTTCCTGCTGTGCGCGCGCCAGTCGCGAGGGTTTTACGTCGGCCACTTCCATGGAGCGCGAGAGATCCAGCAACACCACCAGGTTGGTGCCCGGACGGAATAGCTGCACATCGGTGAAATCCCAGCGCGGGCCGGCCATCGCCAGTACCAGCAGCACCCAGAGCAGCGCCCAGTATGCATAGCGACGCCACTGTGTCGATGAAGCCACCTCCGAGCGGCCCAGCAGGTGCGGCAGCAGGTGAGTGTCCGCGTACAGCTGGATGCGTTCATTGCGGCGTCGCAGGTGCCGGGTCAGCTGTAGCCAGAACGCAACCGGGATGCATAACAGCAATGCCAGCAACCATGCCGGTTCGCTGAAGTGAAAGTCGTTCAGCAACTCAGTCATGGGCATGTCTCGTGAACCAGGCGCGCGGTATGCCGTTGGGGAACAGCCCGACCAGCAGCAACAGCACCAGCGCCAGGCCGAGTGGCCAGCGATACAGCGATTGCGGGATCATCACGGTGCGCGATTCCGCCTGGGTCTTTTCCAGTGCGTCGATTTGCTGATAGATCTGTTCCAGTATGCTGCTGTCCGTGGCGCGGAAATAGGCGCCACCGGTAACGGTTGCGACCTCGGTAAGCAGGTCCTCGTCAATCTCCATCTTGACCTCGGTCATTTTGCCGTTTTCGAAAAACGGTACCAGGCCCTTGCTGCCGACGCCGATGGTATAGATGCGGATGCCTTCACGGGCGGCAAGTTGCGCGGCCATGTTGGGTGGCATGCTGCCCTGGGTATTCTCGCCATCGGTAACCAGTATCAGCACGCGCGAGCCTTCGGGGCGTTCGCGCAGTTTTTTTACCGCGAGGCCGATGGCATCGCCGATGGCAGTGCCGTCGCCGGCCATGCGTGCCACGACACTGTCCAGCAGGCTATGCAGGGTCAGCAAGTCCTGGGTCAGGGGTGACAAAACAAATGCCTGGCTGCCAAACACTACGATGCCGATACGGTCACCCTCACGTGCCTTGATAAAGCGCTCCAGCACTCCCTTGATCACCGCCATGCGGGTGACCTGGCGGTTGTCGACGGTAAAGTCCAGCGCCTCCATCGAGCGCGAGGTGTCGACAGCAAGCATCAGGTCATAGCCTTCCGTGCGGATTTCCGTGTAGGGCCCGAGCCATTGCGGCCGCATGATGGCAACGACCAGCGCGATCCATACCAGTGCCAGCAGGATGATCTGCAGGCTGCTGCCGGCATGGGTGAGCGACCGCGAGCTGACAAACGTTGAGGCCAGCCGGCCAAGCGCCGGGT
>CAJQOV010000005.1 GCA_905480065.1 uncultured Gammaproteobacteria bacterium
CATTACACCCTTGGCATCCAGCAGCGGCTGACCGGGATAGACCTCGTTTGCCTTGCCCTTGTTGATGACAATCTGGTGTTTATAGGGATCCAGGTTGACGGATAACAGTTCCGCAATCAGCACCTTCTCGCCAACCTTGAAAGAAGAATCGAGTAATTCCCGCAGCCGCATGTTTTCCGCTTCCAGTGCTGCCAGTCTCTGCAACTGCACCTTCTGCATCAGTTGCTGGGTGTGCATGCTGTCATTTTCTTCCTGCAGCTGGCGGCGCGAGGCCAGCGATTCGCTGAACCAGTCGGAGATCGTACCGGGGAGGTCAGTGGTGAGTTGCAGCGGGTAGACGGCGACTGACAGGACGGCGCGCAGGGATTCCAGGCTCTGGTACTTGTGGTCCATAACCATAAGCACCACGGACAGTGCAATACACAGGGTCAGCCGTGTCGTGATGGACGGGCCTTGTGTGAAGATGAGCTTGATCGGACACCTCGTGGTACGGTCGCGCTGCTTCCCGGCCAAGCCCCTTTTGCTGGCCGAAACTTCGCAATTACACCGGATTAATTCGTCATTCCGGGCGCAGCGTAGCGGAGACCCGGAATCCAGCCAAGTGGTCAGCTATGTTACTGGATTCCGGCTTGCGCCGGAATGACAGGGAATGCATTAACCAGGGCAGCTATTACGGCTACTCGACGGTAAACACGTCGCCGCCGCGTTCATCGAACATCTCCAGTGCACGACCGCCGCCGCGTGCCACGCAGGTGAGCGGATCATCCGCGACGACCACCGGCAGGCCGGTTTCTTCCATCAGCAGCTTGTCGAGATCGCGCAGCAGTGCGCCACCGCCGGTCAGCACGATGCCGCGTTCCGCAACGTCGGCGCCCAGTTCCGGCGGGGTCTGTTCCAGCGCGGTCTTTACTGCGCCGACGATGCCGGCGAGTGGCTCCTGCAGTGCCTCGAGGATTTCGTTGCTGTTCAGGGTGAAGCTGCGCGGGATACCCTGCGACAGGTTGCGGCCCTTCACCTCCAGCTCGATGACTTCCTTGCCGGGGTAGGCGGAACCGATCTCGTGCTTGATGCGTTCGGCCGTGGCCTCGCCGATCAGGGTGCCGTAGTTGCGCCGCACGTAATTAATGATGGCGTCATCGAAGCGGTCACCGCCGATCCGGACTGAGGATGAATAGACGATGCCGTTGAGTGAGATAACGGCGACTTCGGAGGTACCGCCGCCGATGTCCAGCACCATGGAGCCGCGCGCCTCGTCGACCGGCATGCCAGCCCCGATCGCCGCTGCCATGGGCTCCTCGATCAGGTACACCTCGCGCGCACCGGCACCGGCGGCCGATTCGCGGATGGCGCGGCGTTCCACCTGGGTGGAGCCGCAGGGCACGCAGATCAGTACGCGCGGGCTGGGCTTGAAGAAGCGCGCCTCGTGCACCTTGTGGATGAAGTGCTGCAGCATCTTCTCGGTGATGGTGAAGTCGGCGATCACGCCATCCTTGAGTGGACGGATCGCGGTGATGTTGGCTGGTGTGCGGCCGAGCATGGCCTTGGCCTCAATGCCAACGGCAGCAATGCTCTTCGGGCCACCCGGTCCGCGGTCCTGGCGGATCGCGACTACCGATGGCTCGTTCAGGACGATACCTTGTCCACGTACGTAAATCAGTGTGTTAGCTGTGCCCAGGTCAATGGACAGGTCATTAGAGAACATCCCGAACAAGCTTTTAAGTAACATGAATCCTGATCCGTGAACTGCGGCCAAAAAGGAAGCGGGTAATCTAGCAACGGGGGGCGTCCGGGGCAAGGAAAACACAGGAAAATCGTGAAATACTCTTTCCCGCACCGGCTGGCCGTAGGGTGTTCTGCGCGGTTGATTATGCTACCTTTGCGCCCCTGATTTTGTCCTGTCGATATTCCCTGGAGCCATCATGGCGCTGGATGCCAATGCCGTAGCGAAGATTGCCCACCTGGCCCGCCTCGGGATCAACCCGGAGGATGTGCCGGAGTATGCACGCAATCTTTCCGCGATCCTGGCCTTCGTCGAACAGCTCAATGCGGTCGATACCACCGGCGTCATTCCGTTGGCACATCCGCTGGATGCCACCCAGCGCCTGCGTCCCGATGCCGTCACCGAAACCAATGATCGTGACAATTTCCAGTCTGTTGCACCACAAACCGAAGACGGTTTGTACCTGGTGCCGCAGGTGATCGAGTAGCCCCGTGTACCGCAAGAGCCTGGCCGAGCTGGCCGCCGATTTGCAGGCCGGGGTTTGTAGCAGCGCGGAGCTGACGCAGGCCTGCCTGGACCGCATCGCGGCGCTGGATGGTCGCCTCAACGCCTTTATCACGGTAACTGCAGATGCGGCGCTGCAGGCGGCGCGCGCCGCCGATGCGCGCATACGCGCCGGGCAGGCCGGGCCGCTGACGGGTATTCCGTTTGCACACAAGGATATCTTCTGTACGCGCGGGGTGAAGACCAGCTGCGGTTCGCGCATGCTGGATAATTTCCCGGCGCCGTACGATGCCACCGTGACGCGCAAGCTCGCCGAAGCGGGCGCGGTGATGGTCGGCAAGACCAATATGGATGAATTCGCGATGGGTTCGTCCAACGAAACCAGTTTCTACGGTCCGGTGAAAAATCCCTGGGATGAAACCCGGGTGCCCGGCGGTTCTTCCGGCGGTTCGGCGGCGGCAGTCGCGGCACGGCTGGTGCCGGTCAGTACCGGCACCGATACCGGCGGTTCGATTCGCCAGCCGGCTGCGCTGTGCGGCATTACCGGCCTGAAGCCGACTTACGGCCGCGTGTCGCGCTATGGCATGATCGCGTTTGCCTCCAGTCTCGACCAGGGCGGACCGTTTACGCGTTCGGCGCAAGATGCCGCGATCGTGCTGGGGGCCATGGCCGGTTTCGACGAGCGCGATTCGACCAGCGTGCAACGCGAGGTGGAGGACTACCGTGCCACGCTGGACGCGCCGCTGGACGGCCTGAAAATCGGTTTGCCGAAGGAGTACTTCGGTGACGGCCTGGATGCCGGGGTGGGTGCCGCCATCGAGGCGGCGCTGGAACAATACCGCAAGCTCGGTGCGCAGCTGGTCGAGATCAGCCTGCCGAATACCCATCTCGCCGTGCCTGCCTACTACGTGGTGGCACCGGCCGAGTGTTCCTCCAACCTGTCGCGCTTTGATGGCGTGCGTTTCGGTTATCGTGCCAGCAGTCCAAAGGACCTGACCGATCTCTACCAGCGTTCGCGTGGCGAAGGTTTTGGTGCGGAGGTGAAGCGCCGCATACTGATCGGGACCTATGCACTTTCGGCCGGCTACTACGACGCCTATTACCTGAAGGCACAGCAGGTACGACGCCTGATCCGCGATGATTTCCTGCGTGCCTTCGAACAGGTCGACGTGATCATGGGGCCGACCGCGCCGACCACCGCATTCCGCCTCGGCGAGAAGGCCGATGACCCGGTCAGCATGTATCTGTCCGATATCTACACCATTGCCGCGAACCTGGCCGGTCTGCCGGCCATGTCGATCCCGGCCGGTTTCGTCAATGAACTGCCGGTCGGCCTGCATGTGATCGGCAACTATTTTAGCGAAGGCCGGCTGCTCAACGTGGGTCATCG
This sequence comes from uncultured Gammaproteobacteria bacterium, assembly GCA_905480065.1. Classification (GTDB taxonomy): domain Bacteria; phylum Pseudomonadota; class Gammaproteobacteria; order UBA9214; family UBA9214; genus UBA9214. The sequence goes on from CAJQOV010000005.1 coordinate 3,615, forward strand.
TTACCAGCAGGTAACCGACTGGCACACGCGCTGCCCGGCAGGTTATGAATAGGTCCGGCAGGATCAGCAGCCCGTTCGCCATGAGCAGGGATGACCGGTCCGGCAGGATCAGCAGCCCGTTCGCTATGAGCAGGGATGACCGGTCCGGCAGATCAGCAGCCGGTTCGTTGCGAGCAGGGCACGCCGGATAAGCAGGCTGGCCGTTACTGGCAGATGGCGTGTCGGGAGATGTGTCTGTTGGTAACAAGAGAGTCCCTTCTCCCTCCGGGAGAAGGTCAGGATGAGGGGGTCTGATCAGCTCGAAACACAGTGCTGATTCCCCCACTCAGTCCCCTCCCGCCGGGAGAGGGAGTACATCTGGACATGTTTATGGAATGGGAAACCGTGATCGGGCTGGAGATCCACACCCAGCTCGCCACCAAGAGCAAGATCTTTTCCGGTGCCTCGACCACCTACGGTGCCGAGCCGAATACGCAGGCCTGTGCGGTCGACCTGGGGCTGCCCGGTGTGTTGCCGGTGCTGAATGCCGAGGTGGTGCGCATGGCGGTGATGCTTGGGCTGGCGACACATTCCACCGTCGCGCCACGCTCGGTGTTCGCACGCAAGAACTATTTTTACCCGGACCTGCCCAAGGGCTACCAGATCAGCCAGTTCGAGCTGCCGATCGTGCACGATGGCTACCTCGATATCGAGCTGGAAGATGGCACGATCAAGCGCATCGGCATCACGCGCGCCCACCTCGAAGAGGATGCCGGCAAGTCGCTGCACGAGGATTACCACGGTATGACCGGCATCGATCTGAACCGCGCCGGCACACCGTTGCTGGAGATCGTGTCCGAGCCCGACCTGCGTTCGGCGCAGGAAGCCGTCGCGTATATGAAAAAGATGCACGCACTGGTGCGCTATCTCGGCATCAGCGACGGCAATATGCAGGAAGGCTCGTTCCGCTGTGACGCCAATGTCTCGGTGCGCCCGAAAGGGCAGGCCGAGTTCGGCACGCGCGCCGAGCTGAAGAACATCAACTCGTTCCGCTTTGTCGAGCAGGCCATCAACTACGAGGTGGAACGCCAGATCATGCGCATCGAGGGTGGCGGCAGCGTGGTGCAGGAAACGCGCCTGTATGACCCGAACAAGGGCGAAACACGGCCGATGCGGTCCAAGGAGGAGGCCAACGACTATCGCTATTTCCCCGACCCGGACCTGTTGCCGGTGGAAATCGATGCGGCCTTTATCGAAACGGTGCGCGCCACCCTGCCGGAATTGCCGGATGCAAAGAAGGCGCGTTTCGTCGAGCAGTATGGATTGTCGGAGTACGACGCCGGCGTGCTGACCGCGGCGCGTGAAATGGCGGATTACTTTGAGGCCGTGGTGGCCGCGGCCGACGGCCAGGGCAAGCTGGCCGCGAACTGGGTGACCGGGGAGCTGTCCGGCGCGCTGAACCGCGCCGACCTGGACATCACCGCCAGCCCGGTCAGTGCCGCTGCGCTGGGCGTGCTGCTGCAGCGCATCAACGACGGCACCCTCTCCGGCAAGCTCGCCAAGCAGGTATTCGAGGCGATGTGGAACGGCGTGGGCAGTGCCGACGCGGTGATCGAACAGCAAGGTCTCAAGCAGATCTCCGATTCCACTGCGATCGAGGGCATCATCGACGAGGTGCTGGCGCGCAGTGCGAAGCAGGTCGAGCAGTACCGCGGCGGCCAGGAAAAACTGTTCGGCTATTTTGTCGGCCAGGTGATGAAGGCCACGCAGGGCAAGGCGAATCCGCAGCAGGTGAACGATCTGCTGAAGCAGAAGCTGGACAAGTCGTAACGCCGGTCTCGCGCAAGGGCGCCAGGAACAACAGTTAAAGACTTGCCACAGAGAACACAGAGAACACAGAGAGTATGAATATGTCTGATGTTCCCGGTGATCAGAAATACTCCTGCACGCGCGCTTTACTCTGCACGACGTTCAATCTCCCCTCCACGGCGGTCCCTGCGGATGTCCGTGACTGGCCAGGCACTTATTGTCTCGGTGTGCGCTGTGGCGAAAAGGTTATTATCTTCGCGCCCTGGCGTCTTCGCGCAAGGATTGTTGCGTTGAAGGGTGCAAGGCAAGGCAAGGTCCATGAACATCGTTGCTGATGAAAATATCCCCGCTGTAACCGAGGCGTTCCGCTCACTTGGCGAGGTGCGGCTGGTGCCGGGCCGTGGCCTGGCGGCCGCACAGGTCGCCGCTGCCGACGTGTTACTGGTGCGCTCGGTGTCGCGGGTGGATGAAAAATTGCTGGCCGGTTCACGGGTGCGGTTTGTGGGTTCGGCCACCATCGGTTTCGATCACGTCGATCGCGATTACCTGCGCGCGCGCGGTATCGGTTTTGCCACGGCGCCGGGCAGCAACGCGACCTCGGCTGCGGAATACGTGGTCAGCGCGCTGCTGGTGCTGGCAGAACGAAACGGTTTTGCGCTGGCCGGCAGGACCGTCGGCATTGTCGGTTGCGGTAATGTCGGTTCACGGGTGCAGGCGCGCCTGACTGCGCTCGGCATGCGGTGCCTGGTCAACGACCCGCCACGGCAAGCAGCCGGTACGCCTGGTGATTACGTGGATTTCGCCACCGCACTGCAGGCGGATATCGTGACCGTGCATGTGCCATATACCCTTGCCGGTACGCATGCGACCCATCACCTGTTCGATGCGCAAGCGATTGGGCAACTGCGACCGGGTGCCATCTTTCTCAATACCTCGCGCGGTGCGGTTGCGGACAATGGCGCATTGCTTGCTGCGCTGCAGCAGCGTGATGACCTGTCCGTGGTGCTGGACGTGTGGGAAGGCGAGCCGTCCATCAGCATGCCGCTGCTGCAGCGGGTCGCGCTGGGTACGCCACACATTGCCGGCTACAGCCTGGACGGCAAGCTGCGTGGTACCGACATGATCTATCGCGCGGCCTGTGAATTCCTCGGCGTAGACGCCAGCTGGGATGTGCGCAGCGCCTTGCCGGCTGCGTTAGCGGTGAATTTGCCGATGGATGAAGGGATGTCCCTGGAGGCCGTGGTGCACGCTGCGGTACTGGGCTGTTATGACATTCGCGAGGATGATGCGCGCTTGCGCGGGACGCTGACGCTGGATGATGCGGCACGTCCGGGTTACTTCGACCGCCTGCGCAAGCAGTACCCGGTACGCCGCGAGTTTGCCGCGACCCGACTGGTCGGCAAGGTACAGCGACCGGAACTACGTGCCTGCCTGTCCGGGCTGGGTTTCCTGTAACAGCGAATAAAAAGGGGTCGGTGTCATTTTCTCTCAAAGACAGTGTGTCTTCAGCTCTTCTCTTCAAGGGGTCAGAGTACTTGAACAGGCATGTTCAAGTACTCTGACCCCTTGAACTCTCCCCGGACAAGCGGGGTCGCGCGGCAGCTTCAGGGTGCGCCATTCGAACTCTTTTCAAAAATGACACCGACCCCTTTTTTTTCCCTTGAACTCTGGCGTAAATTGACACCGACCCCATTTTCTTCATCTTATCCCGGCCGCTTGCTGCACACCGGACAAGCGGGGTCGCGCGGCAGCTTCAGGGTGCGCCATTCGTGCGCGAGTCCGTCAAACAGCACCAGCCGCCCGACCAGGCTGGTGCCGAGTCCCAGGTGCAGCTTGATCGCCTCCAGCGCCTGCAGGGTGCCGATTGCACCGACCACCGGCGCCAGCACGCCGTTTTCCGCGCAGGTCTGGTCGGCTTCCTCGCCGGTGCGGTACAGGCACGCATAGCACGGACTGTTGTCATCGCGCGCATCAAAGGCGCTGAGTTGTCCTTCGAAGCGTACCGCAGCGCCGGACACCAGCGCTGTGCGGTGTGCGACACAGGCCGCGTTGATGGCGAAGCGCGTGCTGAAATTATCGCTGCAGTCGACCACCACGTCGGCTGCGCTTACCTCATGCGCCAGTTGTTCACCAGCCAGCCTGGTATGCAACGCGGTCACCCGCAGTTGTGGATTGATGGCAACCAGGCTGTCACGCGCGGAGTCCACCTTGGATCGGCCCAGGTCCTTGTCGTGGTGGAGTAACTGTCGTTGCAGGTTGGATAATTCCACCTTGTCGTGATCGGCGATCACCAGCTGGCCGATACCCGCTGCCGCCAGGTACATCGCGGCCGGTGAACCCAGTCCGCCGGCGCCAACCACCAGGAAGCGGGCTGCCATGAGCCGTTCCTGTCCGCGCACATCGATCTGCGGCAGCAGAATCTGGCGGCTGTAGCGGAGCAGGTCGTTATCGTTCATGGCGGTAGGTGTCCAGGTGTCGGTGTCCAGGTGTCAGAGCACATTTTTCACTATTATTCGTTGCACAGAATAGTAGTGAAAAATGTGCTCTGACACCTAAGGAACTCTGGATCCCGGCCTGCGCCGGGATGACGAAAATGAATTAATCAGAGGTTCCCTAAATGTAACAACTACAGGTACCTGCGCAGATACTCCGGACGATGATCCTGGCAGCCATGCGGGCGTTCCAGGTAGCGATTAATGAAGGCCTCGCGTGTGCAGTCGGCCTGGTCGTGCCGTTCGGTATTGCATTCGATGTCTTCCAGGTAATAACACATTCCGCGCGTGATGCGGCTGAACAGGCTGGTGCGCATGCGGTAGCCAAACTCGTTCAGCAAGGCCTCGATCACCTGCAGGGTAATGCGGCGCACGTTGTAGCTGACCACCAGCTTGCCGGGTGCGGCAATGCGTACGCGCAATACGCCGCGTACGTCGCGCAGCAAGGCGGCTGCGGCCTCGGTGATGTCCGGATTCTCGTCGCTGCCCTCGATCCGGATGGTGCGCTGTTTGAGTTTCTCGATCACGCTTCTATCCTAACGCTAAAGCGGGGCCAGATCCCAGTTTTTACTCGTTATTGACGAATTTATACGTACTTGATTATAAGTAAAATTTGGTAACAAAAAGGGGTCGGTGTCATTTTTCTCTCAAA
>CAJQOV010000006.1 GCA_905480065.1 uncultured Gammaproteobacteria bacterium
GGGTGCGCAAGGTTGGCAAGGTTGCCGAACTGGTGCGCGCTCTGGAGGCTACGCCGATCAGCGGCCGAACCGGTATTGCGCATACGCGCTGGGCCACGCACGGTGTACCCAGTGAGCAGAACGCCCACCCGCATATTTGCCTCGAACGAGTGGCACTGGTGCATAACGGCATCATTGAAAATCACGACGAGTTGCGTGCGCGGCAGCGCGCGGCCGGTTATCGGTTTACCTCGCAGACCGATACCGAGGTCATCGTCCACCAGATCGACCACTACCTGAATCTGGGCAAGGACCTGCTGGCCGCGGTACAGGCAACCGTTGCCGATCTGGATGGTGCATTTGCGCTGGGCGTCATCTGCAGGGACGAGCCGGGACGCCTCGTTGCGGCGCGGCGCGGCAGCCCGCTGGTGATCGGGCTTGCCGATCAGGCGCACCTGATCGCTTCCGACGTGGCCGCATTAATCTCCGAAACCAGCAATTTCATCTTCCTGGAAGACGGTGACGTCGCCGACATCGGCCATGACCGCCTGGTGATTTATGACCAGACGGGTCACCAGGTACAGCGCAGCGTAAAGCAATCCATGCTGCGGCTGAGTGCCACGGAAAAGGGCGAGTTTGCACACCATATGCTCAAGGAAATTTTCGAGCAGCCACGCGCCATTGCCGATACGCTGGAAGGACGCATTGCCGGTAACCGGGTGATGGAGGCCGCGTTCGGTACCCGTGCAACAGAAATCTTCGACCATGTGAAAGGCGTGCATATTATCGCCTGTGGCACCAGTTATCACGCCGGCATGGTAGGGCGCTACTGGCTTGAATCCCTGGCCGGTATCCCCTGCAGCGTCGAGGTGGCAAGCGAGTTTCGCTACCGCCACCCCGTGGTGCGCAAGAATTCCCTGATCGTCACCTTGTCACAGTCCGGTGAAACTGCCGACACGCTGGCCGGCCTGCGCGAGGCACGCCGGCTGGGTTTTGGTCACTCGCTGTCGATCTGCAATGTTGCAGAGAGTTCGCTGGTGCGCGAATCTGACCTGGTGTTGATGACCCATGCCGGACCGGAAATCGGGGTCGCTTCCACCAAGGCCTTCACCACGCAGCTGGTTGCCATGCTGTTGCTCACCATCGTACTGGGGCGTCGCAGCGGCATGAGTCCCGAAACCGAGGCCCGCCTGGTGAATGAATTGCGCGCTGTTCCCGGCAAGGTGGAGCATGCGCTGCAGTTGAACGACCAGATTCGTGAGCTGGCCAACGGCCATCTGGGCAACAAGCAAAATGCCCTGTTCCTCGGGCGCGGCGCGCAATTCCCGGTGGCGATGGAAGGCGCGCTGAAGCTGAAGGAAATTTCCTACATTCATGCCGAGGCCTACCCGGCTGGCGAGCTCAAGCATGGACCGCTGGCGCTGGTCGATGCCACCATGCCGGTAGTGGTCGTTGCGCCCAATAACGAATTGCTGGAAAAGCTGAAATCCAACCTGCAGGAAGTGCGTGCACGTGGCGGTGAACTGATTGTGTTTGCCGACGTCGATGTCGGGTTCGAAGGCGAGCCCGGAGTTACCGTGCTGCCGGTTGCGCCGACCGAGGACAGCATCGCACCGATCATCTTCTCGGTTCCACTGCAGTTGCTGGCCTACCATGTGGCGGTGTTCAAGGGCACGGATATCGACCAGCCGCGCAATCTTGCCAAGTCCGTCACGGTCGAATAGACAAAATCCCTGCTCGTCTAAGTTATTGAAAATAATGCTTTAGGCGTGCTTTTACCGCGCACTTCTGGTATCATGTCCTGCTTTATCAGGATAGTGTCCCCGTGTCACGGCGGGCCAGAAGGAGTAGCAAATTGGATATGGATTCAATGTTTTACTGCATTCCGCAAAAGGCTTACCTGAGTGTATCCACCTGCAAAAACCTGCGCGAACGCCCGGTGGGCAAGGCACCGGCCGGCGCTCCGCCCAAGCTGATTGCCTGCGAAAAGTGCACCATGCACCCGCTGGTTGATATGGCCGCCATACCGATGGTGTCGCTGGATGCTTATCTGAGCGGTTCCAAGCCCAAGACTGTCAACCTGAATTCGCCGAAAAACAAGAAGTTGCTCTCGGAAGTGGCCTGATCAGGGCGATTTCAATAGGAGTGGTCATCCCATTTCTCTCCCCGGCGGCGATTCCTGCGTGAACGTCGTTCGGGGCGATCCTTGTCAAAGCGTATATCATTCCGGCGGTCCTCATGGGTCCGCCGGGGTTTGCCACGGTGGTCTTTCAAGCCCTTGAATTGACAGGTGCAAGCCGCCGATTCGCAGCCTGGCAGAGGCAGCTCCGGTGCCGCATCGAAGGTATATTCCCGGCCCAGCAGGGCGCGGGCTGATTCACAGCCGGCCTGGCTGATCTCAACACCCCAGAACATCTCGTTTTTTTGCAGCTTGTCCAGGCCGCCGGGCCGCGTCGGTGTCGCAGCTGTGTGGCGGGAAAGCCGCCGCCGGCGATGCGGGGTTTGCTGACTGCGCCATAACCAGATCATGCCGACCAGTACGGCAACAATGAGCAGAATCAGGAACAGGGTCATGTATACCTCGCTATCTTGGTGTTGTTCATATGGGCTTCACCCGAACCCGCTGTTCACCGGAGGGCACCATGGAAAATTCCGTGATGTGGGCCTCGTGTTGCAGGGTTTCGGCGAGTAGTTCGAAGTTACTGCTGCGGATGCTGCGCAGGGTAAATTCGAGTCGCAGGGTTTTGCCGCCGTCCTCCAGGTGATAGCCCGGTGCTGCGCACTTGATGTTGTGTTCGTTCACGATCTCCATGATACGGTTGCGATTGAGGCCATTGCCGACCTGGCTGCGGACGCTCATCATGGCGTAGCGCTGGGTTGGAAGCTGTCGTTCGATCCAGCCGAACACGCTGAGTATCAGCAGCGTAAACAGTGTGGCTACCGCGGCCGCCGTGAACATGCCCATGCCGATGATGATGCCGATCGAGGCCGTCATCCAGATGGCGGCGGCGGTAGTCAGTCCGCGGATAGTCAGCTTTTCCTGCATGATCACCCCGGCACCGAGAAAACCAATGCCGGTCATGATGCCTTGTGCCATGCGGGTCGGGTCGACCCGAATCGTTTCCAGCGGCACACCCGCAAGCAGGTCCCACTGGAATACGGTAAGCAGCATCAGCAACGAGGATGAGGTGCACACCAGCGCATTGGTACGCACCCCGGCAGGGCGGCCATGAAAGGCTCGTTCCAGCCCTATAGCACCACCGGCCAGGACTGCCAGCGCAAGGCGTCCCGAGATGGTGATCAAATCGTGGCTGGCGATATCCAGCATGAGGTGATATTCCTTTGCTCGAACCGATAGTTACCCTATATCGGAAGGTTCCCGGAAAATCTGAGCAGCTGGGGTAGGTTACGCGCAATATTGGCCCCGGATATTGCTAGAATGACCGACCATGGATGTGTCACGCATTATCGAATCGCTCAATGATGCACAGCGGGAAGCGGTCTGTGCGCCGGCCAAGCCGCTGCTGGTGCTGGCTGGCGCCGGCAGTGGCAAGACCCGGGTGCTGGTGCACCGCATTGCCTGGCTGGTGGATGTCGAGGGACTCTCGCCGTATTCGATTCTGGCGGTGACCTTTACCAACAAGGCCGCCGGCGAAATGCGCAGCCGTATCGAGCCCATGATCCAGGCCCCGGCCACCGGCATGTGGGTCGGTACCTTTCATGGCCTGGCGCATCGCCTGTTGCGCAGTCACTGGCAGGAGGCCGGCCTGCCGCAAGGTTTCCAGATTCTCGATTCACAGGACCAGCTGCGCCTGATCAAGCGCATCCTCAGGACCATGGACCTGGACGAGGCCAGATGGCCGCCGAAACAGATGCAGTGGTTTATCAATGGCTGCAAGGATGAGGGCCGTCGTCCGCAACACCTCGAACACCGCAACGATCCTTACCTGAAACGGCAGATCGATATCTACCAGGCCTATGAAGAATTGTGCCAGCGTTCAGGGGTGATCGATTTTGCCGAGATCCTGCTGCGCTCGCACGAACTGTGGCTGAAGTACCCCGCACTGCTGGACCACTATCGCCAGCGTTTCCACCATATCCTGGTCGATGAATTCCAGGACACCAACGCCATCCAGTATGCCTGGCTGCGCATGCTGGCCGGAAACGCTGCGCACATCACCGTGGTGGGCGATGACGATCAGTCGATTTATGGCTGGCGTGGCGCGCGCGTGGAAAACATCCTGCGTTTCCAGAAAGATTTCGCTAACACACAGGTCGTGCGCCTGGAGCAGAACTACCGCTCCACCGGCACCATCCTGAAGGCCGCCAATGCCGTGATCGACAACAACACCGCGCGCATGGGCAAGCAGTTGTGGACTGACGGTCATGACGGAGAGCGTATCCAGCTCTATACCGCCTACAATGAGCAGGACGAGGCGCGCTTCGTGGTCGACCGTATCGAGGACCATGTCGACAAGGGCAACAAGCGCGCCGACGTCGCGATCCTGTATCGTTCTAACGCCCAGTCGCGCGTGTTTGAAGAACGCCTGATGCAGTGTGGCATACCATATCGTGTCTATGGCGGGTTGCGCTTCTTCGAACGCGCGGAAATCAAGGATGCGCTGGCCTACCTGCGGCTGACGACCAACCGCAACGATGACGCCTCCTTCGAGCGTGTGGTGAATCATCCGCCACGCGGTATTGGCGGGCGCACCATGGACGAAGTGCGACAACACGCGAAACAGTACAACACCTCGCTGTGGCAGTCCGCAGTGACGCTGGTCAATGAAAAACTGTTGTCGGCCCGTGCCGGTAATGCACTGGTTGAATTCCTCAAATTGATCGATGAGCTGGCGGACGGCAGCGGACAGCTCACGCTCGGTGAACGCGTGGAAGCGGTGATGCACCCGACTGGCCTGGTTGATTATTTTGCAAAAGAGAAGGGCGAGAAGGGTGATGCACGGCTGGAGAACCTGCAGGAACTGGTCAATGCCGCGCGTGAATATGAGCCGGAACCGGACAGCGACATGGAACCTTTGTCCGAGTTTCTTGCGCACGCCGCACTGGAAGCCGGCGAGGGCCAGGCGGATGCCTGGGAGGATTGTGTGCAGTTGATGACGTTGCACTCGGCCAAGGGGCTGGAGTTTCCACTGGTGTTTTTGTGTGGACTGGAAGAAGGCCTGTTTCCACACCAGCGCTCCGTGGAAGAGACCGGCCGCCTGGAAGAGGAGCGCCGGCTTTGTTATGTCGGTATTACGCGTGCGCGCAGGCAACTGATCATTACCTGTGCGGAGCGCCGCCGCGTGTTCGGTTCCGAAACGTATTGCCTGCCATCGCGCTTCATTGCCGAGATACCGAGAGAGCTGGTCGACGAAATACGTCCGCGTCCCGGCATATCAATGCCGCATGCAGCTGCAACCCGGCCTTTTACAGCGCCGGGCAGCGGGACTGCGGCAGCAGACAGCGGACTGCGTCTGGGGCAGCAGGTGCGCCATGCGAAATTTGGTGAGGGTGTAATCCTGAACTGCGAAGGACAGGGCGGCAGCGCCCGCGTGCAGGTCAACTTCGCGCGCGCCGGCACCAAGTGGCTGGTGCTCGCCTACGCCAATCTCGAAGCCGTCGGTGCGTAAAAAATAATTGCGCCTGCAAAGCGGCTCCTGCAACACGGAGCTGTATCTGTCGCAGCGCTTATGAAGCGCGACGTCCAGTTCAGTGTGGCAGCGGGTGTTCGCCCAGGGCGATGGTGGGGTGAATTCTTGTATCCGGCAGGGCGCCGGGGCGGCCGATAAAATTACCCTGTGCACGGTCAACGCCCATTTCCTTGAGGATTTGCAGCGTCTCGGCATTTTCAACACATTCTGCCACGGTCTGTTTGCCGAGTGCATGCGCGACCTGGTTCATCGACTCCACCATGGCCTGGTCGACGGCACTGTGTGCCATGCCTTTCACAAAGGCCCCGTCGATTTTCAGCTTGTCGACCGGCAGGTGTTTCAGGTAGGCAAAGGAAGAGAAACCGGAGCCAAAATCATCCAGCGCAAACTGGCAACCGATATCCTTCAGTGCGGAGATAAATTCCTCTGCACCCGCCAGGTTGGCAATCGCTGCGGTTTCGGTGATCTCGAACGTTACCCGTGACGGGTCCAGTGCGGACGTATCCAGCAGGTCACGAATCAGCGGCAGCAGCGTCGCGTCCTCGAATGCCTTGCCGGACAGGTTGATCGAGAAATTTGCATCTTGTCCGCGCTTCTGGAGTTCGGCGAGCTGAAGGATGGCGCGCCGTACGATCCAGCGATCGACGCTGTGAATGAGCCCGAAACGTTCGGCGGCCGGCATGAAACCACCCGGCAATATGACCTGTCCATCATCACACACCATGCGTACCAGCACTTCGTAATCGATAGTTTCGCCGCTTTCCGTGGCAATGATCGGCTGGTAGACCAGCTGGAAACGATCGTGTTCGAGCATTTCGCGCACCTGCGTCGCCCAACTCATGTCGGCCTGCATATCCGCCTTGCCGAGATCGGCCGGGTTGTACAGGTTGACGCGATTGCGGCCCTGCTGCTTGGCCATGTTGCAGGCCAGGTCGGCATGCGAAAGAATTTCTTCTGCCGAATTGGCCTGGCGGTCGATCACGGTGATACCAATGCTGGCGCTGACATTCCAGGACTTGTCGTTGACGTTGAAGCGGTAGTCGTCGCACAACGTGCGAAAATTTTCTGCCACGCGGACCACATCCTGCCGCTCGATGCTGTACAGCAACAGGGTAAATTCATCGCCGCCGAAGCGTGCCAGCAAGTCGCCTTCACGCACGTGCATCGACAGCAGCGCGGCAATATCTACCAGTAACCGGTCACCTGCCGCATGCCCGAGCGTGTCATTGATGTACTTGAACTGGTCGAGGTCGATGTAGAACAGTGCGCTGGAAATGCCGGTGCGCGCGGTGCGGGCAACGGTGCGTTCCAGTTCTTCCTGGAAATAAGTGCGATTGAACAGTCCGGTCAGCGGGTCGTGCTCGGCGTTGTAGGATAACTGGTGCTGGAACGCCTTTTGCTCGGTGATGTCACGCGTGGTCCCGCTGATACGGATCACCTCGCCCTGTTCGTTTTTATGGGAGCGTGCACTGAAACTGAGAAAATGCGGTTTGTTCTCGCTGTCCAGATGTACCGTCTCGAACTGCACGGTATCCTCGCCGGCCAGCAATGCATCGATGGCGTCACGGTCATGCGGCGGATGATCCGGGGAACGAAATTCGTCCAGCCGGTGCTGCAGCATTTCATAGGGTGTATAGGCGTAGATACTGGTGCAGGCGCGGTTGACATAGGTCAGCTGCGCGGAAGTGTCCATGGTCCATACCATGTCATGAGCAGTTTCCACAAGGTCGCGGTAGCGTGTTTCGGCATCGCGCAGTTGTTGTTCCATCAGCTTGCGGCGGCTGATGTCAGCCACCATGCAGGTGTAGAGTTGTTCGCCGTCAATACGCATCGGACTGATGCGTATCAGCAACTGCAGTGTGCCGCGATTGCGGTGATGACCATCCAGTTCGCGCTCGCCACCGGTCGCCTGGATGCGCAGTTTTGCATCGAACAGCTCTGGCAGCAGCGGCTGCAGTGAACGTCCGCGGATTTCCGCGCTGCTGTAACCGAACAGTTGTTCCGCAGCCGGGTTGAAAGTAACGATGCGTCCCTTGCTGTTAATCACGATGATGCCTTCGGCGGCGGTCTGCACCAGCGTCCGCATGTGCGATTCCTGCTCGCCCAGCTGCCGGAACACCTTGCCGATGATCTGGGTCATGAACCCGATTTCGTCAGTGGACTGCGGCTTCAGTTGTGCCAGTTCGCCATGCAGTGATGCGCCGTTGCGCTGGAACAGCTGCTGGATCGGCTCCAGTGCCTGCGCAACGCTGCGGATGGAAAACAGCGTGATGACTCCGGTCAGGCATACCAGCGTCAGCCAGATGGCCATGTGTCCGGGCGTCAGGCTGCCGGTTTGTTGCCACTGGTAGTTCATCAGCATGGTGTAGCACAGCAGTGGCACAAACCCGCCCATCAGCAACAGCTTTGATTTCAGGCTGACCTGTATGCGTTGCAGGCTGAGATGACCGGCCAGTTTGCCGATCTGGTCCAGCGCCAGCTGGTAGGTAGGCAGCCCGACCAGCGCCGCTACCGCCAGCTGCAGCAACAGCAGTTGCAGCAAGTTGCCCGTAACAGCGAGTAGTGGTTGCCGGCTGGCCACAAAATAGAGTACCGGCGTCGCCAGGGCCTGCAGCAGGAAGAAGGCCCAGTAGTCGCGCCCGAAATGCGCCAGCCGCCGTTGCACAAATTCCGGAATATCCGCTGGCCGCGCGCCGACCCCTGAAAAAACTGATAAAGGACTGAAATATCTATAAAAATGGTATGCGGCGCCGGCGCAGGCCAGGGCCGCGAAGCCACCCAGCGCAGCGAGCACCTGCGGTTTTTGCAGGACATCGAGCGCTACCAGCCCGAACAGCAATGCAATCGCCATCCCTGCCAGGGGCGCAAGCAGTAACCCGATCAGGATCAGTGTGATAAAACGTGAGCGTATACGGTAAAGCTCAGTCAGCATGGGCTGCCCCGGTCCCTCGGCCGGCCGGTTCCAGAATCGAGCACGGCACGAGTTTACACAATAATATTCTTAGAATTAATACGCTAGCATGGATACTGGAAGCGTTCGATGAATACTATTCCATAACTATGTGTTGTATCAAGGCTAGCGTAGAATTTATTGCAGGACTGATGGTCAGGTATTTTTGACCGGGCGGCAGGCAGGGACAGGCTTGTCCACGTACAATGACGGCCACGTATTTAACGGGGAGCATGCAATGAAACGTCGCGATTTTCTGGGTGCCGCCAGTGCCGGCGCCGTGCTGGCCGGATGCGGGAGCAGGGAAACATCACCCGCTGCGGTCGCATCCGATCCACAGCAAACCTTGCACTGGAAGATGGTCACTACCTGGCCAAAGAATTTTCCCGGCCTGGGTACCGGCGCCAATCACATAGCGAAACTGATCAACGAAATGAGTGGCGGTCGTATTCACGTTACCGTCTACGGTGACAGCGAACTGGTACCGGCCATGGAAGTGTTCGATGCCGTGTCCAGTGGTACGGCGCAGATGGGTCATGGCGCCGCGTATTACTGGAAAGGCAAGAGCGAGGCGGCACAGTTTTTTGCCACCGTACCGTTTGGCATGAATGCACAGGAAATGAACGCCTGGCTGTTTTACGGCGGTGGTATGGAATTGTGGCGAGAAGTCTATGCGCCGTTTGGCGTGTTACCGGTGGCAGCCGGTAATTCCGGCGTCCAGATGGGTGGCTGGTTCAACCGCGAGATCAACTCGCTTGCTGATCTGGACGGGCTCAAGATGCGCATACCCGGACTGGGCGGTGAAGTGCTGAAGCGCGCCGGCGGTACCCCGGTAGGCATGGCGGCCAGTGATATCTTTACGTCATTGCAGTCCGGCGCGATTGATGCCACCGAGTGGGTGGGGCCGTACAATGATCTTGCGCTCGGTTTATACAAGGTCGCCAAATATTATTACTACCCGGGCTGGCACGAGCCGGGCACCACCCTGGAATGCCTGGTCAACAAGGCGGCCTATGCTGCACTGCCGGAAGACCTGCAAAGCATCGTGGTCAATGCCTGCCTGGTAGTGAATGGCGACATGCTTTCGGAATACACGGCGCGCAACAATGCTGCGCTGCAGTCATTGATCCATGAGCACCATGTCGATGTGCGTGCTTTCCCGGACAGCGTTCTGCAACGTCTGCGTGCGTTGTCGGAACAGGTTGTTGCAGAAATTGCCGGCAAGGATGAGTTATCCGGAAGGGTGTTCGAATCCTATCGCAGCTTCCAGCGCCAGGTATTCAGCTGGCATGACATTTCCGAGCGCGCTTACATGAATGTGCGGGAGAGCTAGCCGCTGCGAACAGGTGCTGAAGTTGCAATGCAAGGTCTGCAATGGATTGCAGACCGGCATGCTCAGTAAAAATTGTAACCCAGTTTGAGCAGATGCAGGTCAAGCCCGTCGTTGGGTTCCTTGATATCTGCATTGGTTAAGTGGGTAAAACGGTACGACAGTTCGTACTGACCGCGTTCACCGAATCCGACACCAAGACCAAGCAACGGCCCGAACTGGAATGCAGTCGACATGTCATTGTCGCCGACGTGCGTATCACTGAGCAGGTGTGCACCAAGACCGGCCTCGGCAAAAGGGGTTATACCGCTCGACAGCCGGGAGTCGCGCTGGTAGCGAAACACCGGTGTTATGCTGATGGCATACACATTATCAGCATCCGCTATGTCCGGGTCCATCGCAGCCAGTTCGGTGTCCCAGTAACCGCCCAGGTACCAGGCGCCGCCGGTAAACCAGTTACGCTTCCAGCGTTTTTGTACGCCGACCCGAAACAAATCTGTGCCCTCGGATTTGTTGTCATCGCCATGCGTGAGCGACACTGCATCGATCCATGAGTCGTTGCCTGCGTTTAGTGCCGGCAGGTAGCCAGTCAAGAGCAGCAGTGAGGACAGGAGTAGCAGTTTCTTTTTCATTATCAAAAATCCCGTGTGCGTTGTAGCCGGATAATAATGGCACGAAGCCTGCGCGACTGCAAAAAAATGCCCTGTTCAGTCGCCGTAGACAGTGGCGGGCAGCCAGGTGGCCAGGGACGGCCAGCATGCCAGTATCAGTAGCAACAATACCTGCAGGCCAATAAACGGTATGACCCCCTGGTAGATCTGACCGGTGGTTACGGTTTTTGGTGCCACACCACGCAGATAAAACAGTGCAAATCCGAACGGTGGCGTCAGGAACGAGGTTTGCAGGTTAAGTGCGATCATGATGCCGAGCCAGACCGGATCAAATCCCATGGCCAGCAGGACCGGGCCGACGATAGGCACGACCACAAACGTAATCTCGATAAAATCCAGCACGAAACCGAGCAGGAACATCAGCAGCATGACGGCTATTATCGCACCATACTTGCCGCCGGGCAGGTTACCCAGTATGTCGGCAACGATGGTGTCGCCACCAAAGCCCCGGAATACCAGCGAAAATACCGAGGCGCCGATCAGGATCAGAAAAACCATGCTGGTAACCCGGGTAGTGCCGAGCATCACCTCACGCAGTATCGTCAGACTCAGTTGCCGTTGCCAGAGCGCAAGCAGCAGCGCACCCACCGCGCCCACCGAGGCCGCCTCGGTGGGCGTGGCGAAGCCGCCAAGGATGGAACCGAGCACGGCGACGATCAGGATGACCGGCGGCAGCAATCCCTTGATCACACGCTCGAGCAGGCTGGTTTCGAAAGCTGCATCCGTTACCGGCGTTGCCGGCATGGCTTGCGGACGCGTCCAGGCAACAAATCCGATGTAGCACAGGTAGAGCGCGACCAGTAGCAGTCCCGGTACCAGCGCACCCACAAACAGGTCGCCGACCGAAACCGTTTGCGGCGAATAGATGCCCATGTCCAGTTGTGCCTGCTGGTATGCGGAGGACAGCACGTCGCCAAGCAGCACCAGCACGATGGAGGGCGGGATGATCTGGCCGAGTGTGCCGGAAGCGCAGATCACGCCGCACGCCAGTCGCGGGTCATAGCCGCGCCGCAACATGGTGGGCAGCGACAGCAGGCCCATGGTGACAACGGTTGCACCGACGATGCCGGTGCTGGCTGCGAGCAGCATGCCGACCAGTGTTACGGAAAATCCGAGGCCGCCGCGCAGCCGGCCAAACAGTGCGGTCATGGTGTCGAGCAGGTTGTCCGCCACGCGCGATCGTTCCAGTACGATGCCCATGAACACGAACAATGGCACGGCGATCAGGGTGGCATTGGTCATGATGCCGTACAGCCGGTTCGGCAAGGCCTGCAGGAAGGCAGGATCGAATGTGCCCGCCGCATTGCCGAGCATGGCAAACAGCAAGGCGGTGCCGGCCAGTGACAGCGCGACCGGAAAACCGGCCATCAATACTGCGCACCCAACTACAAATAACAACAGCGGGATCAGTTCCGTAATCACTAGATTTCCCGGTCCATGCCGCTATCCGGTTCCGCCGGCAATGCATGCCCGGTGATCTGCAGCAGGTTGTGCAGTGCAAGCGAGACACCCTGCAGCAACATCAACGTGGCCATCACCGGTATGGCAGTCTTGAGCAGGAATACACCGTCAAGTCCGCCGGCCTCGCGCGATCCCTCGTGAATTCTCCAGGACGCAGACACGTAGTCGAGGCTGCTGTAGATAATGAAAATACAAACCGGGAACAACAGCAGCAGGGTACCCAGCAGGTCTATCCATGCGCGTGCCAGCGGCGTGGCGCGCTGGTAAAAAATATCCACGCGTACGTGTGCATCGTGTTTGAGCGTATACGCCGCGCACAGCATGAACAACAACGCATGCAGATAGGTGACGGACTCCTGCAGTGCAATCGAGCCGATATCGAAACCGTAGCGCAGCACCACCACGGCAAAGGTTACCAGTACCATCGCCAGGGTAAGCCAGGACAGCAACCGTCCAGTCCGTTCTGCCAGCCGGTCCAGCAACAGGGCCAGTTGTCGCAGTTGTTCAGCCATTCAGCTGGAGCGGGGTGGCGTGTTGCTGGCGCTGCAACATGATGCGGCGAAACACGTTTGGATCCTTGCGGTGGGTGATTTCACCGGGGCGCGGAAAGTGCCAGTCATGCAATCGCGATAACCAGAAGCGCAGCGCTGCAGCGCGCACCACCGGCGCCCAGCAGGACTGTTCCTGTGCCGTTAACGGGCG
>CAJQOV010000007.1 GCA_905480065.1 uncultured Gammaproteobacteria bacterium
AGCCGGCAGTACACAACGGTTGAAAAAAAACCCCGGCCATTGGCCGGGGTTTTTTTGTGCCGGAATTTCTTTTCAAGTGGCTCAGAATTTCCAGTTTGCCTGTGCGCTGATGATGTCGACGGCGGCATCGTAAGAGCCGGAGAGATGGTGAAAAGGCGATCCCGGAATACCGGTGTTGGCTGCATCTTCATTCTCGATTCTCGTGTCATCGATGAACAGGTGGGCATAACCAAAATCAAACGATACCTTGTCCGATAACTTGTACCCGGCGCCAATGGTCAGCCAGACCCGATCCTCGTCCGGCAAGGATGCAATTCGATAGCTTTCACTGGGTACCGGAGTTTCATCAAAGGCTATACCGCCGCGTAACGTGAGACGGTCGTTGTAACTGTAGCTTGCGCCAGCCGCTACACGATAGGTGTCGTCCCACTGCAGTGGGATGATGTTGGCAGAACCATCCTGCAGATTTGCAACCAGGGCATCCTGGTTGCTCCACTTGGTCCAGGTAACATCTCCCATGACAGTCCACTTGTCATTCAGATCATGAGTCAGGCTAAATGTCATTGTCGATGGCAGATCGGTGCTCGTCTGCGCTCCCTGGGATGAGAGTGTTGTGACACTTCCGGTCATGTCCACATCAACTTCCGAGCGGTAGGCAATGCCAATTCGTGTTGCATCCGAGGGTTCGAACAACACTCCCACGTTAAAACCGTAGCCCCAGTCATCGACATCCATCTGTGCTGTTATATCGCTAGCCAGTCTGCCTGGCGCCGTTTGTGTAAGGAGGCCGTAATCGATGGCATTCTTGAGGCGCAGCTCGGCGTACATGGCGCTGATGCCGACACCAATCGAAGTCGTCTGATTCACTTGATACGACAGCGCAGGATTGATGTTGATCGTGGTGATCTCGGACTCAAGTGCGCTGTAGCGTCCGGCCCATCCTGGGTCGTATTCCGTCTTCAGGCCAAAGGGTACATTGATAGTGATGCCGGCAGACAATTTGTCGTCAATCTGCCTGACATAGGCCAGGTGCGGGACAATGCCGGTAGTTCCTGCATCACCACCAGAACCGTTCCCGCTCACCTGGAACGGGTTGCCATCCAGTGCTGTGCCGGTATTGGTAAACGTGCCGGTGCCGCTGAATTCGGTGCTGGGCAGTACGATATGCAGTCCTGCAGAGAATTGCTGACCGTCCATACCCGACATGCTGGCCGGGTTGAAATAGATAGTGGATGGATCGAGAGTTGCTGATCCGGCGCCCGCGTAGGCGGTGCCCATGCTGCTGACACTTTGTTCGATCAGCGCAAAACTGCTGGAAAAGGCACTACCGGAAAACAGGCTCAGGGTTACCGCAATACTTGCAGCGAGACGCTGCTGAACAAACGGGTGGCGCATTACCATAATCATTCTCCTCCAGCTAGCTTGGGTAGGTGAGGGTAGACGACTATGCCAATCCGCTTCTGACGGCATCCTGCGCCAGATTCGTGCCATCCCCCCCCCGGTAGCGCGACATACACTACTGCACCTTTATCGGCCAGACAACACTTTAGTATTAATGGTGTATTCGGCCCTGAACGAATTTCCCGCCATGCAGGGCATGACCGGCTCCTGAAATGAATGCCCTGGATGTGCATTCCAGCTGAATGTCGATGATGGCTGCGCCGCCCATGGTGGATGACGGGGCGGGCCATTGGTCGCGGTTCGCCTACAGGAATAGCGGCTGATTCCGTCTCTCGGTCTGTCTGGAGGTTGCGCATAGTTAGCTGGCCAGCTGCGCTCGAGCCACAAGACAAACCAGGGTGAGCGTTGCGGCATCGATTCCAGGACGGATAAATCATGCAGGAAAGGATTGAAGTCGCATCGGGATGCTTTGAGCGCACGGCGGGTGGCCCGCAGGATGAGCGCGGCGAATCATCCGGCCTTTCCGGAATGAGTGAGTTGCTTGATGCCCGCTTGCGCGGGGATGACCGCCTTGCTCAGGCATTGCCTGGTCAATTCCATCGATTCAATGAAACCCTGCTCAGCAAGAACTGGTGCTGGAACGGGTAACTTTCGTCGCGAGGTAGCTATGGAAAGACAGGGTAATGACCGGGTGGATTGCAGGGTGGCGAATCAAGTCCGGTTGAGAAGAATGTTTCCCGTGCTGGTATCGATTTTCACGCTTGTCTGTGCCGGCTGTTCGGGTAGCAAGGCATTTCATGAATATGCGCGAGCGGGGGATACCGTCGCTGTGGCGGCGGGCTGGCTGCAAAATACGCTGCCACAGAATATCACGGTCACCATAACGCCATCTTCCGGCCCCTCCACGGTTTACCCGCCTGGCGCTGCCTCGGTCAGGGCCGTGGTGAATATGTATGCCGATCCCGTGTCAAGCATGGTGGTTTCCCGTGAGACCGGTATCGACCAGACCTCGTACGCAAGCACCTATGCATTCACTACGGGAGTGAACACCGGTGGGGACAAGGACTGGTGGCAAACGGTGGTTTTCATCGATCTTCCTGCCTCGTTGCCGGCAGGGACGGCAACCATCCGGATTGCAAATGCGGATGGCGAAACGGCAACCTCCACGCT
Source organism: uncultured Gammaproteobacteria bacterium (assembly GCA_905480065.1). Taxonomy (GTDB): domain Bacteria; phylum Pseudomonadota; class Gammaproteobacteria; order UBA9214; family UBA9214; genus UBA9214. Next base: position 2,572 of record CAJQOV010000007.1, read on the forward strand.
GGAAATCATCAGCGGTACCGGCCAGCCGAATTCGCTCCATGCAAAGGGAACAGGGCCTCTCAGCAAGCCCATGCTGGATGCATTGCTCAGGGTGAATCACTACACCATTAACTTTAGCGGGCCGGTAGTTCCTTACTCGATGCAAATGGAACTGGTGCACGACGCAGACAAGCTGCACGGGGGGGTTGGCTCGGCGTTCGTCGTCAATCCATTGGGGTACATCAAGAATGTAGCCTGGACCGATGATGGTTTCACCGCCAGGGTGCTGATGACGCCCGCGCGGGACGGGGCAATCACGGCCATGAGTGATTTCAAGATTTATATTGCCGGTGACCTGGAGAACGTGGCTGTTACGAATCTGCAGGCATTTGACCGGGATGGGATTCCGGTTGCCGGTGTTACGGCTGCGCTGGTTTATATCGAATAGCGCTGTTTGTTGCAGCGGCGAGTGTCAGCGGGTTGCGGGGTAACCATGTCCAGGGATTGGAGGAAGCGGTCATGTTGAGAAGGTTGTTGTCAGCGGTGCGTATCACGTTATTTTCGGTAATCACCGCCCTGCCGGGCTTTACGCCGGCAAGTCCGCAACCCGGTGACGTGGCACCGTTGGGAGCGCCGGACAATGCGCTAAATGTGGCGGACCTGGTGTTGCTCGGCGCGATTATTCAGGGTGCGGTAACTCCCGGCCTTGAAGCGCTGAGTTTGAGTGACGTGGCGCCACTCAATGCGCCGGATGGCCAGTTAAACGTCAGCGACTACCTCACGCTGGAGCAGGCCGTCATGGGACTGGTGGCATTGCCGCCGCCCACGCTGGCGATTGCACCGCCCTTGCTGTGGGGAAACAATCATGTCAGTTCCCCGTACTACATCAGTGGCCTGACCCTGGCCAACACGACCGTCAATATTTACCTGGATGGTGTGTTGCATGCCACGGCGCAGTCGAATGGCAATGGTCTGTTCAGTCTGAATGTCACGCTGATTCCGGGTGCGGCACATTCAATCTATGCCAGGACGGAATATGCCGGCATGGAAAGCAAGGCGTCAAATACCCTGACGGCCACGCTGCAGGCAGCGCCGCTGGCCGGGCCTGATCCGGCATTGATAGACGTGAAATATAACAGCCAGGGCGGCGTCAGTGAGATTCAGGGTGCTGCGGGCAGTGTGCCGTCCGGCGCTACGGTAATTGTCTATTACCTCGATGGCACCCAGTACCGTTTTACTGCGAACAATGATGGTAGTTTCAGGGAAAACCTGAGTTCGGGTATCCGTATTCAATCCATCGCCTTTGTCGATGCGACCGGAAAGCTGTCCGATCCGTCGATCATTACCGCGCCTGGCGCCCTGGCGGGGACCTTTGATGTCGATCCTTCCGGCGCGGCGACCTATGCGATCCCGCTAGCCGTTCCGCCTGGTACCGCCGGCATGACACCAGGCCTGTCGCTCAATTACAGCAGCAATGCGGGTAATGGTCCGCTTGGACGCGGTTGGTCGCTGGGCGGTTTGTCCATCATCACGCGCTGTCCGCAAACGTATGTGCAGGATGGTCAGCCCGGCGCAGTACGGCTGGATGCCGCAGATCGTTTTTGCCTGGATGGCCAGCGGCTGGTTGCCGTCAGCGGCATATACGGGGCAGACCAGACCGAATACCGGACGGAAACCGAATCGTTTGCCAGGGTGGTTTCCTATGGTGGCTCCGGCGCCGCGCCGGACTATTTCAAGGTCTGGACCAGGCAGGGCCAGCTCATCCGCTATGGGTTCAACCCGGATTCCGAATTCAACCCGGGCGCAGGGAATGCGCTGTTGTGGGCGGCCGACCGGATCGAGGACAGGAGCGGCAACTATCTCGCGGTGCGTTACCTCGAGGACACGCTAACCGGAGAGCATTATCCGCTGCGGCTGGATTACACCGGTAATGATGCCGCGGGAGTACTACCCTATAACAGTGTTCGGCTCGTCTATGAAACACGCCCGGACAGATCATCCGGCTACGTGGGCGGCAATGCGGTTGCAAGCCTGCAGCGGCTCAGCAATATACAGGTATACGACGGCACCGCCATGGTCAGGGATTACCGGCTTGCCTATGACTCCAGTCCTGCATCGGGTGCATCCCGGTTACGCAGTATCCTGGAATGCGAGTCTGCTGCATCTGCGGCAGCCTGTTTGATGCCGACCCGTTTTGACTGGAGCGGTGGTGCTGCCGGCTTTCAGCCGGGTGTCACTTCAGGGGCATCCAGCAGCGGCTATGCCAGCGCGAAGGCAATGGATGTCAATGGTGACGGCAGGCAGGACCTGGTGGTCCCGCACGATGGCTCCTGGTGGATCAATTACGGCGCTGCCGCGGGCTTCCTGCCAGAGGTAAATACGAATATCACGACGACTGGCAGTTACCCCGACAAGGCGCTGGTGATCGACTATAACAGCGACGGAATGGCGGACCTGCTGGTGCCGGGGAGTGATGGCTACTGGGACCTGCTGCTGGCGGGTAACCAAGGCCCTGGCCTGGTTGCGAATCTGATCCCGAATCATGGCTACAGCAACAAGCCGCTGGTGGTCGATATCGACGGCGACGGGCGACAGGACCTGGTGGTGCTGCATAACGCCGGTTCAGGAACAACACGCCATGTCTATCTGAACACCGCGAGCGGATTTGCCGCCATGGTCGATACCGGAAAACCAAAATATAACAACAATGACCTGATTATTGACTATAACAACGACGGCAGGCTGGACGTGCTGAATAGCTTTTACCGGGGTTTTGTGAATGGTGTGGAGACATGCGAGTGGTGGCTGTTCCATTTCGATGGACAGGCGTTTCAGTACCGTCTCATTCCCGATGCAACGATCGATGAGAGGGGGGTTACTGCCGGCTGCCGCGCATTGAACAGCAGCAGTAACAATGCGCGGGTTGGAGATATCAACGCTGACGGGTTGCAGGACCTGGTATATCAATGGGGCAACAGTGAGTACTGGCGGCTGCTGCCCAATACGGGACAGGGACTGCAGGGGCCGCTGCTGGAGTCGGGCCTCGGAGGCAATGGCCGTTGGTATGCACAGGCGCTGGATTATAACCAGGATGGACGTGTCGATTATCTGGTGCCGGGCAGTGCCGACAATCGCTGGCACGTCTATCTGTCCGGCTACCATGCCGTCCAGGATATCGATAGCGGACTTGACAGCTCCGGTTATCAGGATACCCGGGTGATGGATGTCAACGGCGACGGCATGCAGGATATCGTCGCGCCGTACAACGGTGTCTGGAACGTGCATCTTCGCAACGGTCCGGTTCCGGACCGGCTGCTACAAATCACCAGTGGCATGGGCACTGCCACCGCTATTACTTATGAGCCATTAACCAGCAGTTCGGTGTATACCAAAGGTACGTCGGCAGATCCGGCGCAGCTGGAGCTGGACTTTCAGGCCCCGCTCGCTGTCGTTGCGCAGAGCAGTATCGATGACGGGATCGGCGGGCAATACTTGACCCGCTACCGCTATGCCGGTGCGAAAGTACACCTGCAGGGTCGGGGGTTGTCCGGATTCAGGCAGGTCACCGCTGTCGACCCGCAAACCGGCATCAGCACGATCACCACCTATCGCCAGGATTTCCCGTTTGCCGGGATGCCGGAGAAGAGTGAGCGTTTTCTGAACGGTCAGCTGATCTCCCGGACACTGAATACCTATGCCGAGCTCACCGGCATCCCTGCTGCAGCCGGCGTGCATTTCCCGTACGTCAGCCAGTCGGCGCAGACCAGCTACGACCTGCCGGTGAACGGTGCGCAGGGTGCAATGATCAGAAGCGTCGTTAGCACGACATCCTATGATAATTACGGTAACCCGGTCAGCACGGAGCTGGAAACCACCGATGCCGCAGGGCAGCGATACAGCAAGCTGACCTCCAATAGCTATGATCCTCCGGACCTCAATGCCTGGGTGCTGGACCGGGTCAGCCGGAGTACGATTCGGCACCAGTCGCCCGGGATGCCGGACGTCACCAGGACCTCATCGTTCAGCTACTACGCGGCCGGTCATCCATCCGCCTTTCTGCTGGCAGACGAGATCATCGAACCGGATGCCGGCGTGGATAGTCCGCTGTATCTGAAGACTACCCGCCAATACGACGGCTTCGGCAACGCGACGCAGGTGACAACCACCGGCCTGCGGAGATTCAACGCCTCCGCCGGGACGGAAGCGCGTCTCACCGAAACGCAGTACGACAGCCAGGGCCGGTTCCCGGAGTGGACCAGCAATGCGCTGGGTCAGACCGAGTACTACCGCCATGATCCGCGTTCCGGAGCCAGGACCCGTCTGACCGGGCCGAACGGACTGGTTACGCAATGGAGCTACAACAACTTCGGGCGCAAGATCATGGAGCGCCGGGCGGATGGCACCGCGACCTCCTGGCAGTATGATTTCTGTGCCAGCAATGACTGTCCGCACGGCGGCTATATCCAGACCGTAAGCGCCAGTGGCAGTGCGCCGGTGCGCCAGTACCACGATGCCCTGCTGCGCGAAATTCGTATCGAGAGCGTATCGCTGAAAGGTGAGACGATCTTCCAGGACACCGAATATGACCAGACGGGAAATATCCAGCGCAAGTCGCGGCCCTATTTTGCAGGCGTTGGACAGCCGCAATGGACCAGTTTCGGTTATGACGTGCTGAATCGTCCGCTCCAGGAGCGCAGTCCGGATGGTGGCATGGTGGACTATGTTTATAGCGGTTTTGCGCGTTTTACCCGTCGCTACCACAGCCAGGGTGATTATGATCAGTACGACATGCGCGTCAACGATGTCATGGAGCAACTGGTTTCCGTTATCGATGCCAGTGGCGGCACGCAGAGTTATGTCTATGATGCGGCCGGTAACCTGGTCAGCACCACAGACTATGCCGGTAACACGACACGAACGGACTATGACCTGCGCGGTCGCAAGATCAGCATGGACGATCCGGACATGGGGCGCTGGGTTTACCACCACAACGCCTTCGGTGAACAGGTCTGGCAGCTAGATGCGAAGGGCCAGGTGGTCATGCAGGTTTATGACCGGCTGGGGCGGGTGATCCGCCGGAACGAGCCGGAAGGCATCACAACCTGGGTCTTTGATACGGCTGCCCACGGGATCGGCAAGCTGGCTTCGGTCAGCGCTGCGGCCAGCGGACCTGCCCGGAGCTTCCGCTACGACAGTCTCGGCCGGCTGGCGAGCGAAACCAGCGTGATCGACGGCAACAACCAGACCCTGGCATACAGCTATGACAGCAGCGGCCGGCAGCATACGGTGACCTATCCGACCGGCTTCATGGTGCGCAATGTCTATGCCGACTCCGGCCCGTTGCTGGAGGTCCGCGCGGCGGCCAATGACACCCTCTACTGGCGCGCCGAAGAGTACGATGCCGAGGGCAGGGCGACACTGGAAACACTCGGCAACGGACTGCAGACCATCCGCCAGTACGATGCCACCAGTGGCAGCTTGCAGAGTATCAGTACCGGTGCCGGGAATGGCAGTGCGGTCCAGAACCTTGCCTATCAGTTCGATGCACTGGGCAACCTGAAGCAACGCACGGATGCCCGCCAGAACCTCACCGAAACATTTGTCTACGATGACCTGAACCGGCTGCGGCAGTCGACGCTGGCGAGTGTCGGTAGCCGTTATTACGATTATGACGAGCTGGGCAATATCAGGAAAAAGTCAGACTTTGGCGATGCCTACACCTACGGTGCCAATGGTGCCGGGCCACATGCAGTCACCCAGGTGAAGAACGGGGCCACGGTGCTGACCAGCTACAGCTATGATGCCAACGGCAACATGACCGGGGGCGATGGCCGCAACATCACCTGGACCTCGTTCAACAAGGCTGCACAGATCACCAGAGGGGCCACCAGCATCCGCTTTACCTATGACGCCGATCACAACCGGGTGAAGCAGACCAATGGCAATACCACCACGTATTATATGAATCCGGGCATTCATTCCGGCGTGAATTACGAGCAGGAAATCAACGGCAATGTTACGGCATACCGGCACTACATTCATGCCGGTGGCCGCGCGGTTGCCATTTATACCAGGCAGAGTGACAACACCGAAAAGACCCGCTACCTGCATACCGACCACCTCGGTTCCACGGATGCCATCACCGATGAGAACGGGGCAGTGGTCGAACGCATGAGCTTCGCGACCTTCGGTAGTCGGCGCCATGCCAACTGGAAAAACAGCACCAGCGTGCTGGACGGCATCGAGACCCATCACGGCTTTACCGGGCATGAGCATCTGGACGCAGTGGGCATCATCCACATGAACGGGCGCCTGTATGATCCGAAGCTGGGCCGGTTCCTGAGTCCGGATGTGCAGATCCAGTATCCGGACCAGACGCAGTCGTTCAATCGCTATACCTACGTTAACAATAATCCCTTGTCGTTCACCGATCCGAGCGGGTACGGGTTCTTCAGCAAGTTGTGGAAGAAGATACGCGGTGTGGTTGCAGTCGCCGCAGCGATAGCAGTGGGTTATCTGACGTTCGGCTGGGGTGCTGTGTACTGGGGGAGTATCGGGGGCGCGTTTATTACCGGTGCTACATTTGCAGGTTTCACCTATGGATTGTTTGCGGGCGGAATCCCCGGGGCAATAAAAGGTGGACTGGCCGCCTATGGCATAGCAAGCGCCATTGTGGGTTTGCACGGACTGTCAAAATCAATATTGGCTGGCCTCAGCAGCGTGCTGGAAAAAACCGTCTCCATGAGTGAAGCGATTGCGCATGTGACAAAGTTTGGTTTGCATCAATTCAGCCAGCTGAAGACCCGCCAGGAGATGCAGCGCTTTGCAAAGCGTAATGGAATGTCACTGTTTGAGTTGAACGCGGGACTGGGGTTCGTATCGTTTTCCGGCGGCGCATTTTTCGGCTATGACAGGCTGAGGCTGGATGGGGATGAATCCTTTGGTGTGGGTAAGAATGAGCCGGGTATTGCGGGGATTTTCCAGAACGGGATTGACGGGATAGTCTTCGATGCTGCTGATGTGGCGCTGACATTCCAGGGTCTGCCTACGGCACAGGGACTGTCGCTTGTTGGTCGATGTGGGGGCAGGGTAAGCGGTGCTTGTCTGGGCGGGAATTACAAAGGCAACCTGTATGGACATAGTCAGGGCGCAGCGGAGATATCTGTTCTGAAAGGGTTGGGGCTGATCGATAAGTCGGTGGGGTTGCAGGTGTTTTCGTTGCCATTCACGCGTATTGCCCCGGCCGGTGTCGAGGTTTCCCAGGGTAGTCGGGACCTGGCGAACATGGGGTTCTTCGGACATATAATGAATTTTGGTTCGGAACTGGTAGGCCAAAATGGATTCGGGGTAAGAGATGCGTTTCGATTCAGACCTCACTCCTGCCAGGATGCATATCCAGGGTGCGCATTCTGATGTGTAGAATGGCCTTGCAGAATACCGTGCGAGATATTTATTTTATCCCGCTGGTTATCCTGGCGTTGATTATATCGGGTTGCGCAAGCACACATATACATGGAAAGAATAAATATGGTTGCGTCAACTTTGCCGGGTGTGGGTTGCCTGAATTGCCTGGTGAAGGAGAATCTCTTATCTATGTCATTAGACCATACCGTCTGTTCAACCAGGGAGAAAAACATGATCTGTTTGTGGTGCAACAGGGTAAAGCAGATGAAGTGGCTTATGCGCGAATATTTGGTAGTACTTATTGCGCCATACATACAAAATCGAGACAAATAACTATCCGAGTTGCCGGTTATTTAAATGATAGTGAAATCAGTTTGGATTTGGTGCCAGGAGAAACCTATTACGTTGAACTTGACACAACACTGACGGTTTTTAGTTCAAAATTAACAGTGAATTTAAAGCGAATAAGCATGGAGGTCGGTGAAAAGTATCTTATGGAGGATGTGACCAGTTCCTGCGCGAGAATTTAGTGGCATGATTAATCATGCCTGATCACTGCTGTCCCATAGATGCTGATTAAATTGTAGATAAGGCTATGAATGAAAATATTTATATCAACGGTTACTGCAAGGTGGACAGGAATATCAGCCACCACAACATAAACAGGGCGTTCCTTCTCGGCAACTGCGTCCTGCGTTGCTCTACCTCCTGCATCCCTGCAGTCGTCCCTCCGGGAGAAGGACAGGATGAGGGGATATAAATCAAGCAGCCAGTTTTATTTGATCCCCTCTCCCCAACCCTCTACCGGAGGGAGAGGGAGTTTATGGGACAGCAGTGATGCCTGATACATCAGTGCGGGCGGCCAAGTCACTCCTTCACCGGCCGCTTTGCGAGCTTCCCCTGTAACGTCCTGCGGTGCCTGTTCAGTGCGCGCGCAGCGGCTACCGCTGCCCCGCCACGATCATCGATGCAAGGCCGCGAAAGGCCTGGTAGCAGGGCGACTGCACGGTATGCAAGCCGGTCTGTGGTGGTGTCCACGTCCTGCTGTGCGCTCTGCCGGCAGGCAACCTTGCTGTCGCGTCGGCACAGTTCCGTCCCTGTCGGTGCCGCTGCCAGGCCGGATCAGTATGCACAGAGGTTGTTGAAATTCCGGCAACGGGTGGCAATACTCGACATCCGGATCACAATAGTACCTGGCACCCTGCAAGCGCGGCTTGTTCAGGGAAACTATCGCAGCGGCAGTAATCACCTGAACAAGCCAGGCACACATGCTGGCATAATCAACCCTGGTTCCCTGTATTTACATACCCGTTGAATAACAAAATGAAAGCTGCCGGTGCCCAGAACTTTCCTTCCCGCCTGCACGCCCTGAAGACGGAGTTGCATGTCTGGCTGATCAGGCCTGAGTCTGTGACAGATGCAGCCGTATTGGAGAGTTATCGGGAAATGCTCTCTGCCGAGGAGCGGGCGCGTTACCGGAAATACCGTTTTGACAAGGACCGCCATCTCTACCTGGTTTCGCATGCGCTGGTGCGGAGTGCACTTTCCTGCTATGCGGACGTGTTGCCAGCGGCCTGGGAATTTTCCACCAGCAGTTCCGGCAAGCCGGAAATCTTGGCTCCCGTGCTTCCGGTACTGTTGCGCTTCAGCCTCAGTCATACGTCCGGGCTCGCCGCGTGCCTGGTTGCACTGGACTCGGATTGTGGTGTTGATGTCGAAGTGCTTTCGAGGCAGTGCGATATGCAGGGTATCGCGGCTCGAATGTTTTCAGCGCAGGAGCGGCAACAGCTCGCGCGTCTGGACGGCGACCAGTACCACGAGCAATTCCTTTACTACTGGACGCTGAGAGAAGCATATGGCAAGGCGCTCGGTAGCGGTCTTGCCAGTGCGGGTAGCCAGTGTTGCTTTGTCGAGCAGGCGGGTGGTTCCTATCGCATCAGCCAATCCGACGGTGTGCCGGAATCCGGGGCCTGGTCATTCTCCGTGTCCAGGCCTACTGCCGAACACGTGCTCGCACTGGCGGCACGCAATGGCGAGTACCGTGACAGGCAGGTGGTCATGCACTGGCTGTAGCCGTGAGTGGACGCGCCTGCGTCACGCCGACACGGGGTTGTTCTCTTCTCAATCCATGGATTTTCATCCGGATCAATCGATCCCCGAACCGGGTAATGCGCCCCGGTAATTGCGCCAGTTCCTTGGCGATGTCAGGTTCAGCTATGCCATTTTGTTGAACGGACTACGTAAAGCCGATCATTTCGAATGAGATCGCTAACCACGGCTGTCTGCGCTTGCAGAAAAAACACTGGACAGTCGTACAATTACAATATTATTATCCGCTAATATACTTAAGAAGCAAAAACAACCGGGGAGAACCCATGGTGGCTCGTAGCATCGGTCGGAATGCGGACAAAAGCGGCGCAAACAAGACGCTGATCATTGCGCATCAGGACTTTTTCGTGGACGGCATCGTGCGCATCCTGAAGAGCAGTCCGGTGGCCGGGGAAATAATCTGTGTGTCTCCGGGCGAGCCCTGCATGAAGCACTTTGTCGGGCATTATCCCGACTTCCTGCTGATCCAGGAAAACGCCAAGCCGGAACCGTTTGAGGTTTTCGTGCGGGAAATGGTCGTTGGTTTTCCTGACTTGCGGTTACTGGTGTTCGGGCAAGCCATGTCAGACGATTACCTGTACCGGATTATCGAGGCCGGGGCGCACGGCTATTTCAACGAAAAAATGAGCGGCGATCATATTCTCACGGCCTTGAGTGCGGTCAGCAACGGCCGCTTCTGGGTAGAGCGCCATATTATGGAACGGTTCATTAGTGCCCGTTCACTGCAGGATTCCATTTATTCACGCGCGCGCGTGCTGGGTGAGCGGTTGACTACGCGTGAACTGGAGGTGCTGGAACTGGTGCTGCAGGGGCTGTCGACCAGAGAGATCGCGGAGCGGATTTTCCTGTCCCATCAAGGCGTGAAGGCGCACCTGACGACCCTGTTTCGCAAGTTCAATGTAAAGAACAGGTCGCAACTGATTCTGTCTGCGCTGGATGAAGTCAGTCCGGTAGAGAGCATTACCGGTATCTTTCAGCAGGGCTTGCATGCCTATCGTAAGCCGGTGCAGAAAATTGCAGCTGTCGGCTAGCAATCAGCACCTGTAGTGCAGATCGTAACGCACCGGCTGTGTTGCTGGCGGGCAGTTAGCCAAACAGAATGCGCCTGCTGTCATGCCGGTTGTGCCGCTAGAAATAGCGGGCCAGTTCCATGCGTAGCCGTGTGTCATCCCTGAAGCTGTAATAAATGTTGTCGTTGGGAATGTTGCTGAGGCCACGCGCTTCAATTGACAATTTCCATGCATCACCGAAACGGCGACTCGCCTCGAGATTGTAGCTTTCCCCGCCGCCATCGAGGTCAATGATGACACTGGCGAGCAATTCCGAGCTGGCCGCGTCATTTAACGTGAAACGCGTACCGAGCACCAGGTCATTCTGGAGCGCTGATATGAAGAATGGCTGCCCGGCAGCTACCGCCACCGGGTCCACATCATCGCCGCGACTGTCATACAGGTATTCGGTGATGATGCCTACATCGACCTGGGAATCATGCACGCCAACGAACGTATATTCGTAACCGCCGTCAAACTGTTCGATCCTCTCGCCCTGGCCGCTGCGCACTACGGCCTCCAGCTTCCATAACCAGCCACCGGAGATGGCCTGCAGATCCAGGCCGGTCTGGTGCACGATCTCGTAGTAAGGCGTTATCTCTCCCGAGCCTGGCACCATGAAAAAACGCGGTTCGCGGCCGGTGCCGGAAAAATGCGAGATGCCTATGTCAAGCGCGCCGTAGGAATGGGAAAAGCGGGCCGCGAAATCCGTGTGCAAGTCCTTGGCACCGGATTCATACACGGGGTCAGCGCTGATCGGGATGGCAAAGCGCGGGCGTCCCTCGATACTGGAAAAGGTACGTTCGCGGAATCCGGGCAGTACGAACAGGTCGACCACGCCCCAGTCCCGGATCAGGGTCAGTTTTGCCATCGGTTGTCCGAGCTTGTCCTCCCCGTCTTCATTGACCACCAGGTCGGTCTGGTTGATCACATCAACCAGGTGTGCGGCCTCGGTTACGCCCCAGTACACCTTGCTGATACCGATATTGGTTTCCCAGTCACGCGCGGCATGGATCCAGGACAGTTCGCGGATATCGCCGTGCGTGCGATCTGCGTCGTGTGAGTCGACCAGCAGGTACGGCTTGAAGGTAAACAGGTCATCGCGCTCATTCCACTCGTGGAAATATTCCGGCTCGATTGCCAGCGATCCGTAGTTGCTGTGCTGGGCCGGGTAAAGTGGCTCCTCGAAAAAACCGCGATATTCCCCGGTGACCAGGCCGCGCCATTCTCCAGCCTGCGCGCTGATTGCGGGCAGCAGCAGGAGGACAGTGCATAACAACCGGTTCATTGCCGTTCTTTTCTAGCGTGCGCGCTTGAGCGAATTCTGGTCAAAGTCGCGGTCGGTAAGACCAGCGCCGAATGTATAGTTGCTTTGCAGCAGGCGTGTACTCTTGCCGGTCTGATGGTTTTCCATGTTCATTTCGTGGGCACGCCAGAACTGGTCGTTATGCAGCTGGTAATCACTCAGCAGCAGCGTTTTCATCAGACTGTTCTTGCGATCATAGAATTCGATCTTGCGCTCCTTGTAGTGTTCCTTGTCCAGCCACACGATCTGACGGGTATAGCCCGAGTTCTCATCCCTGGGGTAGCGCTCGAACACGAACACGTCCATGCCGTCCAGCTGGTCATCACGCAGGAACTTGTAGGTGTACTTGTCGACCTCCTGCGAGGTGATGTCCTCGTAGGCAAATTCACTGCCCATGAACGGGCCTGACTTGTTGTCCGAGGCGATGCGCTTGACCCGTTTCAGTGCCGGCAGGTACAACCACTGGTCATCCGGGCCTTCCTTGTGGGTGAAGCTGAGCAGGGCAGTGCCCTGCACGTCGCGCGGCTCGTCGAAAATGGTCAGGCTCTTGTCGCCGTCGTTTTCCACTTCCAGGGTCCGGGAACGAATCTCGCGCACGCTCTCCTGCCCCTGCTTGTTTTTGAGGATCATTTTCACATCGTTGGTGTAGTCGCCGAAGCCGGAGTCGCGCTTGTCGGCTTGCGTGGCGATGGCAAGTCCCTTTTCCTCCGGCGTTTCGGCACTTGCACTGAATGTCAGCAGGCACAGCAGCAGTGCCGGCAGGATACGGGGGGAAATCTTCATGTACGGACTCCTGGTCAGATCTCTGTGACGGGCATTATAAGGCTAATGACAGCAACCAATAGCCTGGGTCCTGCGCGGCAGCGGTGTTACTGGCTGCAGAATGTTCCCTGTCCTGCGCTATCGCGCAGGATGAAAATGTCGGTGCAGTAATACCATGATGCAAGTGCGCCGGGGTTCAACCAGCGGGTGGCTGGCAACGCAGAATAGCTGCAACGTATCCCGCATGCGCCGGGCGGTCCGGGGTTTTGCCGCTGTACAGGGGTTTTCCTGGCCGGTGGATCATGTGGTATCTGTGCCAAATGGGGAAGCTGTTTGCTGCAAATTTGCAGAACTGCCGGTATTGCCACGGCCTGGCCTGCCGGGCAGGCTGTGGGGCCGCGTGTATGCTGGCAATATCTTGTTGTTTCATAAAGGAAATATAAGCTATGCCGCGTGCCATGGGGGGTGGCCTGCAAGCAGGTGTTCATTGGCAAATTCCTAAACGCCCGCCGCCTCCGCCAGCAATAATGCCCTGCTGCAATTGCCTCTGGCAGGTGTATCACTTCCCGTGCAACGGGAAGTTGCGCATGGCCCTCGGTACGGTGAACTGGCCGCGGCATGACGCGCGCGGCCCGCTTGGCTGGTTAGCTAGGCGTTGCGTAACATTGCCTGGCAAGCAGCGCCTGGAGCATATTTGCATGGCACGGGGGTACTGCAGGGTGCCGGTTACATGCTGGTAAAACCGGGTTTTGGTTGGCGTCTGGAGAGCGTTACTTTATAGTCTCGGCAACTTGCCAATGCATACGCAGCACATTCAGTGCTGACGGGGAGCCCGATGGCCGATCGCAGATTACAGGTGTTTCATACCGTAGCCCGGTTGCTGAGCTTCACCAAGGCGGCGGAAAGCCTGCACATGACCCAGCCGGCAGTGACGTTCCAGGTGCGTCAGCTGGAGGAATATTTCAATACGCGACTGTTCGATCGCACCCATAACCGCATCAGTCTCACCGATGCCGGCGAGCGGGTGTATGAATACGCAGTGCAGATCTTCGACCTGTACGCGGAAATGGACAATGCTGTCCGCGATATGACCGGCGAAATCAGCGGCATACTCATCATCGGTGCGAGCACCACCATCGCCGAATACATGCTGCCGTCATTGCTGGGCGACTTCAAAAAGAAGTATCCGGACGTCAATGTTCACCTCAAGGTATCCAACTCCGATGGCATCGTTTCCATGGTGGAAAACAATGATATCGACCTGGGCGTGGTCGAGGCGCCGGTGATGAACAAGAACCTGGTGGTGGAGAACTGTCGCAACGACCGCCTGGTGGCGATTGTTCCGCCTGCCCATGCGCTGGCTGGCAAAACGGTGGTGCGGCTGAAAGACCTGCTGAACCATGATTTCATCGCCCGCGAGGAAGGCTCGGGTACCCGGGAAGTGATTGAAGAATATCTGGCGGATGCAGGTATCCGGCCGGCCGACCTGACCGTGGCGATGGAGCTGGGCAGTCCCGAGGCGATCAAGGGCGCTGTCGAGGCGGGCATGGGGGTTTCGATTGTTTCGGAAGTGACCATTCACAAGGAATTGCAGCTGGGAACACTGGTCGCCCTGGAGCTGGATCCGCCCCTGCAGCGGCCGTTTTCCTTCGTGCATCAGAAGCAGAAATTCCGCCAGCGCGCGATGGACGAGTTGCTCGAATTCGCACGCGCCTATTGCCTGTCGCACAGAAATGATGCCTGATCACCCCCTGTTCACTGCCTGCAGATACGCTCCGCTGTTGCACAGGGTGGTTACACCATGAGTAACACGGGCCAGGAATTGCTGTCGCTGTTCGAGCAACTGGGTGCGAGTGAACGGCATACATTGCTGGCGTTCGCGCATTTTCTGGCATCCCGCGGGTCATCCGGCGCGGCCGGCAGGGTGTCCGCTCCGGTCATAATCCCCGAGCCGGAACCGATTGAGCGACCCGCACAGGAAAGCATCGTGGCGGGACTGAAACGGCTGTCCAGCACCTACCCGATGCTCGACAAGAGTGAAATGCTCAGTGCCACTTCCGACCTGGTAGCGACCAATATCATGCAGGGTACCGATTCCGCCCGGGTCATCGACGAGCTGGAGGAAATCTTTGCCACGCATTACCGGCAGCTGCAGTCTGCGCACCGGGGCAAATGAAATGAATATCCTCTACGAATGGTATCAACGCACGATTTCCGATCCACAGGCGGTCATTCTGGCCATATCGCTCACGGCCGGTTTCCTGGTCATGGTGACGCTTGGGCAAATGCTGGCACCGGTCCTGGCCGGCGTGGTGATCGCCTATCTGCTGGATGGCGTAGTCGAGAAATGTCACCGGCTGGGTGCGCCACGGGTTTCCGCGGTGATACTGGTGTTCCTGCTGTTTATGTCGTTTCTTGTATTTGCGCTGGTGTGGATGGTGCCGCGCCTGTACACCCAGGTGACGCAGTTGCTGCGCGAGTTGCCGGAAATTATCCAGATGGGGCAGGTTGCCATGATGCAGTTGCCGGAAAAATATCCCAGCCTGTTTACCGTGGCACAGGTAAATGACCTGGGTATCAGCATGCGTACCGAGATCACCGCGATGAGTCAGCGGGTGTTGTCGCTTTCGGTGCCGGTGGTGTTCGGTCTGATGACGCTGATGGTATATATCGTGCTGGTGCCGGTACTCGCGTTTTTCTTCCTCAAGGACAAGCACCGCATCATGGCGTGGTTCAGTCAACGTTTGCCGCACCAGCGGCGGCTGGTGGACGAGGTGGCGCGTGACGCCAATATCCAGGTATCCAACTATGTGCGCGGCAAGGTGTGGGAAATCTTCATCGTGGGCGCCGTTACCTTCGCGGTGTTTACCTATATGGGACTGCAGTATGCGCTGCTGCTGTCTACCATGGTTGGCCTGTCGGTGATCATCCCGTACATCGGCGCGGCAGTGGTGACCCTGCCGATTGCCCTGATTGCCTGGTTTCAGTGGGGCTGGAGTCCGGAATTTGGCTGGCTGCTGGCCGTCTATGGTGTCTTGCAGGCACTCGATGGCTACCTGCTGGTGCCGTTGCTGTTCTCGGAAGTCGTGAACCTGCATCCGGTGGCAATTATCGTGGCCATCCTGGTGTTTGGCGGGTTGTGGGGTTTCTGGGGAGTGTTCTTCGCGATCCCCCTGGCAACGCTGGTGCAGGCGGTAATGCAGGCCTGGCCAAGGAAGGCTAACGAAGAAGCAGCGGCACCGCCAACCGTATCAGCCTGAACGGGAAAAACCGCTGCCGATGGATTTCAGCGATCCACACCAGCAGTGCTGGTGTGCACATGGCAGGCAAGCCGTAACCAGTTCACGCTTACAGCGACTTGATGGCTTCCAGCACTTCCTCGACATGGCCGGCGACCTTGACCTTGCGCCATTCGTTGCGCAATACACCGTTCTCGTCAATCAGGAATGTGCTGCGTTCAATACCCATCACCTTGCGGCCGTACATGTTCTTTTCCCGGATGACGTCAAACAGGCGGCAGAGCTTTTCGTCACTGTCGGATAACAGGTCAAAGGGAAATTGCTGTTTGGTCCGGAAATTCTCGTGGGATTTCAGGCTGTCACGCGATATGCCCAGCACTGCCGTGTTGCGCCGCCGGAAGGTGTTGATGCGGTCGCGGAAATCCTGCCCCTCGGTGGTACAGCCGGGGGTACTGTCTTTCGGATAGAAATACAGCACCACGCGCTGACCGGAAAAGTCCGCCAGGCTGACCGTCTTGTCGCCGGTTGCCGGCAGCCTGAAATCGGGTACCTTGTTGCCAATCGCCAGCTTGCCCATCAGATCAGGCTCCTTCGTTACCCCTTGACCGGTTCGATCACGGCATCCAGGTTCAATTGATCGCAGAATTCCATGAATTCCTCGCGCAGCGCGGAGATCTGGGTGCTGGCCTTGACCTCGATGGTCAGGTGCACGGAAAACATCGGGGTGCCGGTATGTATGGCCGGATAGCTCATGGTGACCATTTCCTGGATATTGATCTGGCGCTCGGCAAAGAAGTGCGCCAGGTTGTGCACGATCCCCGGCTGCTTCATGGCGACCACATCGACCCCGTAGGGCAGCAGGTCGCGACTGCTTTCGCGGTCGCTGGTGCGGTGCGAGGTAATGGTGAGTCCGAGCCGCTCTTCCAGGCCGGGCAGCTGGTCTTCCAGCTTGGCAATATTGTTCCAGTTACCGGAAACCTGCAGCAGCAGGGCACAATCGCCACCCAGCACAGCCATGCGGCTGTCGTTGATATTGCAGCCGCAGTGCAGGACGGAACGGGAAAATTCGTCGATGATGCCGGTTTTGTCCTCGCCCAGCGCAGCGATCACCAGGTGGTGGTTCCTGTTTGTTGTTTTGTCTTTCATGTTCTCGGCAATCCGGGGTATCACTGGCAAGTCTGCCACTCTGCTTGAAGTCTAGCATTTTTGTCTCGGCAGCGTGCCGGAATTGGCCGACTGCCCCACGATTTCCTTGTCAGTTCGGGGTCGCCTCAGTACCATGTCCACCTCGATTCAGGTGCGGAGAATCCGGAAATGATTCAAGGCAGTATTGTTGCGCTGGTTACCCCCATGCACGAGGATGGTGCCATCGATGAGACCAGCCTGCAGGCACTGATCGACTTTCATGTCGAGCAGCAGTCCGACGCGCTGGTCGCAGTTGGTACCACCGGGGAATCCGCCACCCTGGACGAACATGAGCACTGCTACATCATACGTCGTATGGTGGAAATGAGTGCCGGCCGGATACCGGTGATTGCCGGCACCGGCGCCAATTCCACGCGTGAAGCCATCGAACTCACACGCTGTGCGCTGGACGCCGGCGCCGATGCCTGCCTGCTGGTTACCCCGTATTACAACAAGCCGACCCAGGAAGGTTTGTACCGCCACCACAAGGCCATCGCCGAGGCCGTACCAATAGCCCAGATACTGTACAATGTGCCAGGCCGTACCGCCTGTGACATGCTGCCGGACACCGTTGAGCGCTTGTCACACATCGATAATATTACCGGTATCAAGGAAGCCACCGGAAAGCTCGACCGGGCGCGTGAAATCATGCAACGCTGTGGCGATCGCATGTCGGTATACAGTGGCGATGACGCAACCGCGATGGAACTGATGTTGATGGGTGGCAAGGGCAATATATCGGTTACCGCCAACGTAGCACCGGCTGCAATGCATGCCTTGTGCATGGCGGCACTGGCCGGTGACCGCGCTGCTGCTACGGCAATCAATGACCGGCTCGACATCCTGCATCGCACCCTGTTCGTCGAGTCCAACCCGATACCTGTCAAGTGGGCGTTGCATGAAATGGGCATGATCCCGGCAGGCATACGACTGCCATTGACACCACTGGCTGAACCATACCACGCGACCGTCAGGCATGCGCTCGAGCAGGCCGGCGTGCTGGCAACCGCAGGATAACGTTATGCGAAACAACCCGACAGTACCAACCCTGGCAGTAATCCTGATGATGACCCTGTTGCAGTCGGCATGCGGCATAATGGACACGGTTGCTCCCGGGCGCGAAAAGATCGACTACAAGAAGAGCAAGACCATCGACAGCCTTGAGGTGCCACCGGAGTTGTCTTCCGAAGCAATCGCTGACGCGCCGGAATCACTCAACGCGGTCGAGGCGAGCTATTCCGGTACCGGTGCGGGACAGACGGTGCGGGAAACGAACACTGTGCTGGCCGCTAAATCAAACCTGCGAGTGGAACGAGATGGTAACCAGGAATGGCTGGTGGTGCAGGGTAGCCCGGACCAGATCTGGCCGCGCATGCGCGAATTCTGGCTGGAGCAGGGCTTCCTGATTCGCATGGAAGACCCGCGTATCGGTATTCTCGAAACCGACTGGAACGAGAATCGCGCGGATATTCCGCAGGGGGCGATTCGCAATCTGATTGGCAAGGCACTGGACGCGGTGTATTCCTCGGCCACCCGTGACAAATACCGGGTGCGACTGGAGCATGGTACCGAAGCCGGAACCACGGAGATTTACCTGACACATCGCGGCGTCGAGGAAGTGTCCAGCGGATCTTCGGTGGATTCCCCGACGGTCTGGAAACCGCGCGATCCGGATCCCGAGCTGGAAGCCGAAATGCTCAAGCGGATGATGGTTTTCCTCGGCGTTGACGAGCAACAGGCGCAAACCCGGCTGGCCAGCGCGACCGAGGCACCGGCGCGTGCCGAACTGGTCAGCGAGCAGGGATTTGCCATGCTGGTGATCAAGGAGGATTTCTCGCGCGCCTGGCGCCGTACCGGCGTGGCACTGGATCGAGTCGGATTTGCCGTGAATGACCGTGACCGGTCGAGCGGGACCTACTTCGTCAAGTACAACGACCCGCTGGGCGAGCAGGAAGAGGAAGGCATGTTGAGCAAGCTTGCCTTCTGGTCCTCCGACGAAAAGGAAGATACCTCGGAATACCGGATTGTGCTGCAGGCAAACGGCGCAACCACCAATGTCATTGTGAATGACGATCAGGGGGTGCGCGACAAGTCCACGACGGCGAAACGCATCCTGACCCTGCTGGAAGAGCAGCTGCGCTAGCGCGCCGGTCGCATGCGGTTTGCATCCCTGGGCAGCGGCAGTCGTGGCAATGCCACGCTGATCGAGTCCGGTACCACGCTGGTCATGCTGGATTGCGGGTTTTCCGTGCGCGAAACGGAGCGACGCATGGCGCTACTCGGCCGGTCCCCGCAACAGCTCGATGCGGTACTGGTGACCCACGAGCACGGTGATCATGTGCGCGGAGTTCCGGCACTGGCGCGCAAATACCGTTTGCCGGTCTGGTTGACGCATGGCACCTGGCAAATGCTGCGCGATCCCGACCTGCCTGCGGTGCAACATTTCCACGGCCATCATGCATTCCCGATCAACGACCTGCAGGTCGAACCGTTTACCGTGCCACACGACGCGCGGGAACCCTGCCAGTTCTGTTTCAGTGATGGCGCACGCCGCCTGGGTGTACTCACCGATACCGGTCGGGCGACACCGCACATCCTGGCCAGCTTGCAGGGCTGCGATGCGCTGCTGCTGGAATGCAATCACGATGCCGGTATGCTGGCGGACGGTCCGTATTCTGCGTCGCTCAAACAGCGCGTGGGTGGCCCACTTGGGCATCTCAGCAATGACCAGGCCGGGGAGATCCTGTCCCGGCTGGATCATGCACGCCTGCAACACCTGGTTGCCGCTCACCTGAGTGACAAGAACAACCGGCCGGAACTGGCCAGCAATGCGCTGGCACAGGTGGTCGGGTGTAGCGCCGACTGGATTGCGGTTGCCGGGCAGGAAGCGGGGCTGGGCTGGCGCGAGATCGCCTGACAGCGCAAGGTCGGGGCCTGATCCGGCCTACATTTCATCCGGTCCATCCAGTATTATTCGCAGCTCACCTATCCCATACCCGCCCCGGAGTCGCAATGCTGCATCTGCGCGGTAGTACCGCCCATTCCGAATTTCGTTTGCGCAAGTTGCTGGAATGCTGTCGTGACCCGTTGCCGGAGCTGGCCGCGCTGCACGCCGAATACCTGCATATTGTCGAGCATGACACCGCGCTGACCGCTGGCGAGCAGGCCGTGCTGGAACGCCTGCTCAGTTACGGTGCGTCAGCGGCCGCCGCGCACCGCCAGGGTATCGAACTGGTCGTGGTGCCACGACCGGGCACCATCTCGCCCTGGTCGAGCAAGGCAACCGATATCGTGCATAACTGCGGACTGGACAAGGTGCGGCGCGTCGAGCGTGGCATCGTCTATACCCTGGAGTTGCCGGGCAGCACAAAACTGGACATGCGCCAGCGCGATGCCGTGCTGCCGTTGCTGCACGACCGCATGATCGAGACCGTGCTGTTCGATATCGAGGCCACCGACGTGCTGTTCCGGCACGCGGTGCCGGCACCATTCGAGCGGGTCGATGTACTTGGCGGCGGACGTGCAGCACTGGAGACCGCCAATCGTGAACTCGGTCTGGCGCTGTCGGCAGACGAGATCGATTATCTGGCAGACAGTTTCACCGCACTGCAACGCAACCCGGTGGACATCGAGCTGATGATGTTTGCGCAAGCGAACTCGGAACATTGCCGGCACAAGATTTTCAATGCCGACTGGGTGATTGACGGCAAGCCGCAACAACACAGCCTGTTCGGGATGATCCGCGAGTCCTACCGTGCCAGTCCGCACGGGATTCTTTCCGCGTACAGTGATAATGCGGCCGTGGTGCAGGGATTTCCCGTGCAGCGTTTTTTTGCCGACCCGGGGACGCGCCGGTATCAATCGCACGCAGAACCCGCCCACCTGGTAATCAAGGTGGAAACCCATAACCATCCGACCGCGATCTCGCCGTTCCCCGGTGCCGCAACCGGTTCCGGTGGCGAGATCCGTGACGAAGGCGCGACCGGCCGCGGGGCCAAGCCCAAGGCCGGGCTGTGCGGGTTTTCGGTATCCAACCTGCGTATCCCCGGCTTTGAGCAGCCCTGGGAAACCGATCATGGCAAACCGGCACGCATTGTCTCTGCGCTGGAGATCATGATCGACGGGCCACTCGGTGCGGCAGCATTCAACAACGAGTTCGGTCGTCCCAACCTGTGCGGTTATTTTCGTACCTTTGAGGAACAGGTGCCGGGTCCGGATGGTCCGGAGCTGCGGGGCTATCACAAGCCAATCATGCTGGCCGGTGGCAGTGGCATGATCCGTGAGTCACATGTCGAGAAAGGCATCATTCCGGCGCATACGCCGATCGTCGTGCTGGGCGGACCGGCCATGCTGATTGGACTCGGGGGTGGCGCGGCCTCCTCGATGTCGAGCGGGGCCAGTGCGGAGGATCTCGATTTTGCCTCGGTGCAACGCGGTAACCCGGAAATGGAACGGCGTGCCCAGGAAGTCATCGATGCCTGCTGGGCGCTGGGCGCTGACAACCCGATCATCTCGATCCACGATGTGGGCGCCGGTGGCTTGTCCAATGCGTTGCCGGAACTGGTTAACGACAGCGGTCGTGGCGGCAGTTTTGAATTGCGTGCGGTGCCCAATGACGATCCCGGCATGTCGCCGCTGCAGGTGTGGTGTAACGAGTCACAGGAACGCTACGTGCTGGCGATCGAGCAGGCACGTCTCGATGTATTCGAGGCGCTGTGCAGGCGTGAACGCTGCCCGTATGCCGTGCTGGGCAAGTCAACCGAGCGCCAGCAGCTGGTGCTGAGCGACAGTCACTTCGATAACTCGCCCATCGACCTGCCCATGAGCCTGTTGCTGGGCAAGCCGCCGAGGATGGTGCGCGATGTGCAACATAAAACGGTCACGCACAGCGCCTTTGATACCGCGCAGCTCGATCTGCGCGATGCACTGTACCGGGTGCTGCGGTTGCCGTCGGTAGCCAGCAAGGCGTTCCTGATCACCATCGGCGACCGCTCGGTGACCGGTATGGTCGTGCGTGACCAGATGGTGGGCCCATGGCAGGTGCCGGTGGCCGACGTGGCCGTGACGGCGTCCGATTACCATGCCAGTACCGGTGAGGCCATGGCGATGGGGGAGCGTACCCCGCTGGCCTTGCTCGATGGGCCCGCCTCCGGGCGCATGGCCGTGGCCGAGGCGATTACCAATATCGCGGCCGCTGCCATCGAACAGATCGGTGACATCGTGTTGTCGGCGAACTGGATGGCGCCGGCCGGGCACCCCGGTGAAGACGCGATCCTGTACGACACCGTGCATGCCGTCGGTGCCGGGCTGTGTCCTGCGCTGGGGATTGCCATCCCGGTGGGCAAGGATTCCATGTCCATGAAATCGGTGTGGCAGGAGCAGGGCAGGGACCACTCGGTAACGGCGCCGCTGTCGCTGATCATCTCCGCGTTTGCGCGCGTGACTGAGGTACGCAAGACGCTGACACCGCAACTGCGTAGCGACTGCGGTGCCAGCCAGTTGCTGTTGATCGACCTGGGACGGCAGCGTAACCGCCTCGGCGGGTCGGCGCTCGCACAGGTGTACAAGCAGGTGGGTGATACACCGCCGGACGTGGATGATCCAGCCTTGCTGAAAGAATTCTTTGCTGCCATCCAGACGCTGAACCGCCAGGGTCTGCTGCTGGCCTATCACGACCGGTCGGATGGCGGCTTGTTTGCCTGTGTATGTGAAATGGCCTTCGCCGGGCACACCGGCGTGAGCATGCATATCGACGGTCTCGGCGAGGACCCGGTTGCGGCATTGTTCGCGGAAGAACTTGGTGCCGTGCTGCAGGTTCGCGAGTCCGCCCTGGATGACGTGCTTGCCGTACTGAGCGACGCAGGGCTGGAGGATGATACGCATGCGATTGGCCGCCTCAATTCCACCGACCGGCTGGAAATCACCCTGAGTGAAAATACCCTGCTGTCGGAAGCACGCGTCGACCTGCAACGCGCCTGGTCCGAAACCACGTACCGTATGCAGGCCTTGCGCGACAACCCGGCCTGCGCGCAGCAGGAATTCGACAGCTTGCTGGATGCGGCTGATCCCGGAATTTCACCGCGGCTGTCCTTCGATGCAGCGGATGATGTCGCTGCACCCTTCATTGCGAGCGGTGCCCTGCCACGCATGGCGATCCTGCGCGAGCAGGGTGTCAATGGCCAGGTCGAGATGGCCGCGGCATTTCACCGTGCCGGTTTCGATGTGATCGACGTGCACATGAGTGACCTGCTGTCGGGACAGGTGTCGCTGGATACATTCCGCGGCCTGGTCGCGTGCGGCGGATTTTCCTATGGTGATGTACTTGGGGCCGGGCAGGGCTGGGCCAAGTCGGTGCTGTTTCATGCGGAATTGCGCGACATGTTCAGCGCCTTTTTTGCCCGCGCGGACAGCTTTGCGCTGGGGATATGCAACGGCTGCCAGATGTTGTCGACCCTGAAGGAACTGATACCCGGTGCGGGTCACTGGCCACGCTTCGTGCGTAACGAGTCAGAGCAGTTCGAGGCGCGTTTTGCGCAACTGGAAATTCTTGCCACGCCGTCGATTTTCTTCACCGGCATGGCCGGCTCGGTGTTGCCGATTGCCGTAGCCCATGGTGAGGGGCGTGCCGAATTTGGCGTGGCCGATCCGGTTCATGCACTGCAGCGCGGCCTGGTCGCCGCCCGTTACGTCGACAGTTACGGCAAGGCGACGGTTGCCTATCCGGCCAATCCGAACGGTTCTCCGCTGGGTATCACCGCACTGACCACGGAAGACGGTCGTGCCACTATCATGATGCCGCACCCGGAGCGCGTGTTCCGCACGCCGACCAATTCCTGGCATCCGGACGAGTGGGGCGAGGACGGACCGTGGCTGCGCATGTTCCGCAATGCACGGGTGTGGGCGGGGTAGGGCGGTAGCCCGGGTTGAACGTAACAAGGGGTCGGTAACAAAAAGGGGTCGGAGTCCTTTTTCTTCACTGGACAGCATATTGCACACTGTCCTTGAGAGAAAAAGGACTCCGACCCCTTTTTGTTACCTTTTTGTTGTTAGCGCTTCGATATCCAGACGCCGTCCAGGTCGAGGCGTTCCTCCAGCAGTGCCACCCAGTCCCGTGCCTCGCTGGCGCTGCGGTAACCGGTGGTGCGTATGCGTATCATCGGTTTGTCATTGACCGTAATGCTGATGATTTCCGCTTCCACACCCTTGTCCCTGAATACCTCCAGCATACGCTGTGCGGTGGATTCGCGGGTATACGAGGCCAGGTTTACCACCCACTGGCCCTCCGGTTTGCTGCGACGTGCCGGAGCGGATGCAGCCTCCAGGGCCGGACTGGCCTTAGCTGCGCCAGTAGCTGTTAGCGCAGGACCCTCCAGCTTGGCGGTCTGCAAGGCCGGCACGGCTTCCGGGTCATCCGGCACGGGGTCTGCTGCCACCGGAGTGGCCGTTTCCGGCGGCAATTCTTGCTGTGCCGCTATTGGTGCGGATGCCAGCGGTTCCTGTTCGGGCCAAGACGGCGCAGCCGCCGCCGGGAGCGTGTCGAGGGATTGCGCGGCGGTCGAGTCTGCTGCTGGTGCTGCGACTTCCTGCAATTCCTGCTCCTGGTCCGATAGCGTGGTGCCGGCAAACGGGTTTTGCGCGGGCCATGACGGCGCAGTTACTGCCGGGGGCGTGGCGAGTGCAGCCGTGGACTCTTCCTGCCCGGTCGTGGTGGTTGCCTGCCCCGGCAAGCGGGTATCCGGTTCCGCTGCGGGCATTGCAGGCGTGACTGCCGCTGCGATCGCCGGGCGGGGACTGTTGCCTGCCGCGGGCGCCGGTAACGCCTCCAGCTCACTAACCAGCGTAGCTGCCGGCTGCATGGCGGTTGCGGTGGTTCTTGCTACCACGATCGGTGCCGGACGAATTCCACTGACCTGGAGCGGTTCCCGGGTTGCGGTGCTGAGGTAGACCCCGCCAATGCCCACCAGCAGCGTCAGCATCAGCAGTCGCGTCAGCCCACCGAGCAGGCGCTGGCCCACGGACCGCCGGTGCGGTTGCCGCACCGGGTGCTGTGGCTGGTCTTCCAGCCGCTGCCAGGTACCCAGTGTGCCGGCATCATCCCAGCTTTCCCATGGTGATGGTCCGGCGGCAAACGCGGACGTACCCTCGTAATGCATGCGCAGTTCGAATTCGCGCAGTTTTTCGGTATCCAGCACGGATTGGTGTTGTGGCATTGCTCAGCTGTCCAGTCGTTTGTACTTGATGCGGTGCGGCTGGTCCGCGTCTGCGCCGAGTCGACGCTTGCGGTCCGCTTCGTAGTCGGCGTAGTTGCCTTCGAACCATACGGTCTGGCTGTTGCCCTCGAAGGCCAGTATATGGGTCGCGATGCGGTCGAGGAACCAACGATCATGGGAGATCACTACAGCACAACCGGGGAAGTCGAGCAAGGCCTCTTCCAGTGCGCGCAGGGTTTCCACGTCGAGGTCATTGGTCGGCTCATCGAGCAGCAATACGTTGCCACCACTTTTCAGCAGCTTGGCAAGGTGTACGCGGTTGCGCTCGCCACCGGACAGGGTGCCGACATTTTTCTGCTGGTCGTTGCCGGTGAAATTGAAACGCGACACATAGGTGCGCGAGTTCAGCTCGGTCTTGCCAACGGTGATGATGTCCTGACCGTCGGAGATTTCTTGCCACACGGTCTTGCCGGCATCGAGGCTGTCGCGACTCTGGTCCACGCAGGCGATCTGTACCGTTTCACCAATGCGCAGGGTGCCGGAATCCGGCTGCTCGGTACCGGTCAGCATGCGGAAAAGGGTGGTTTTGCCGGCGCCATTCGGCCCGATGATACCAACGATACCGCCGCGCGGCAGGTTGAAGGACAGGTTCTCGTACAGCAGGTTGTCGCCGAAGCGTTTGGTCAGGTTGCTGGCCTCAACCACCAGGTCGCCGAGCCGCGGCCCCGGCGGGATGAATAACTGCTTGGTTTCGTTGCGCTGCTGTGATTCCTGTGAGGCGAGCTCCTCGAAGCGCGCCAGGCGCGCCTTGCTCTTGGCATGACGGCCCTTGGCGCCGGATCGCACCCACTCCAGTTCGGCATGAATCGCCTTCTGGCGTGCACTGGCCTGTTTTTCCTCGGTAGCCAGGCGCTGTTCCTTCTGCTCCAGCCAGGAGGAGTAATTGCCCTGCCAGGGAATCCCGTGGCCGCGATCCAGTTCCAGAATCCAGCCCGCCACGTTGTCGAGGAAGTAACGGTCGTGGGTGACTGCAACCACGGTGCCCGGAAATTCGGCCAGATAACGTTCCAGCCACGCCACGCTCTCTGCGTCCAGGTGGTTGGTCGGCTCGTCCAGCAGCAGCATGTCCGGATTCGACAATAACAGCTTGCATAACGCCACACGGCGGCGTTCGCCACCGGAAAGTGTCGAAACATCCGCATCCCAGGGCGGCAGGCGCAGGGCCTCTGCGGCCACTTCCAGTTTGCGTTCCAGGTTGTGTCCGTCACTGGCCTGCAGGATGTTTTCCAGGCGCGCCTGTTCAGCCGCCAGCGCGTCGAAGTCGGCGTCCGGTTCGGCGTAGGCGGCATACACGGCCTCGAGCTGTTGCTGGGCCTCGGTAATGGCCACGAGTGCTTCCTCGAGATTGCCGCGGACGTCCTTGGCAGGGTTCAACGGCGGCTCCTGCTGCAGAAAACCGATCTTGATGCCGGGTTGCGGTCGCGCCTCGCCCTCGATCTCGGTATCGACGCCGGCCATGATGCGCAGCAGGGTCGATTTGCCGGAACCGTTCAGCCCGAGCACGCCGATTTTTGCGCCGGGAAAGAATGACAGGGAAATATTATCCAGTATCTTGCGTTTCGGCGGGACAATCTTGCCGACCTGGTTCATTGTGAAGACGTACTGCGCCATCGGGTGATTGCTCCGGGAAGTTCTTCAGTGGACGCACATTATAGGCGCCGGGGAGAGGCGGGCAAGCGCATGTGCTGTAACATTGTTGCTGTTACTGGATGAGCGGGTACTGTTTTTCCTGCCACTCCTCCATGCCATTGCGGAACCAGTACAAATTGCTGTAGCCACACTCCCTGGCAACGACCGCCGCCACGGCGCTGCGCCCGCAGCGAATGCCATTGCAGTAGAACAGGAGCGGGGTGTCCAGCCGGGGCACCACTTGCGCCAGCGTCGCACAGCTGGTATCGACATCCGGCAGGCTGATCGAGCCTTCGATAAAGCCCTCGGCGCGGTCCGCCGGGATGCGTGAATCGATCAGCATCAGTTCCGGCATTTGCATGGCTTTTTCGATCAGGCCGTCGGCGTCGACTTTGATGACCCCGTCAATGGATTCCGGACTGACAATATGACCGGCTTCGCCCGCAGCGGTATGATTCGCACTGCTGGCGGGCACACAGTACAGCAGCCCATACAGCAGGCCGGTCAGCAGGATCGAAATTCGCCGCGATAGCTTGTTGTGCATGTGCGCATTGCTCCCGGGCCGGTGGCCCTGACCATCCGGTGTTGCACGGCCAGTCAACGTGACCGGGAGTGCGAACCCGAAACCAGTGTACAGTACGGCGGACACCGAACCAATAATGCTGGTCAGGAAGTTCTGTTAAGTGACTGTAATCCTGTGCAAGTTGTGGCGCGTAGCGTATTCCGCCAGGCGCCGGCGCCGGCGCTCGGGCCTGCAGGCTAAGCGGATGCCGGGGCGGTATTTGGTTAGCATGGTACCGCCAGATCGGCTATCATCTGGTGCTTTCCGGTCTCCGGTTTATTTCACCAACTTCATGAAGTTACACAGATATGTTTGATCAAGACATGCAC
>CAJQOV010000008.1 GCA_905480065.1 uncultured Gammaproteobacteria bacterium
CCCTGACGGGATGGACGCGGGTGGCATGCAGGTTGCGGCAGTTGCCGAATTGATGGCTGTCTGGTGGCTGACCGAGGCGATACCCATCCCGGCGACTGCGCTGTTGCCGATAGCCCTGTTTCCCCTGTTTGGCGTCATGGATGGCGCCGATGTCACCCGTGCCTACGGCCACCATCTGATTTACCTGTTCCTGGGTGGTTTTCTGATCGCGGTTACCATGGAGAAGTGGAATCTGCACCACCGTATTGCGTTGCATACCATCCATCTGGTTGGCGTCAGCCCGAAGAGGATTGTGCTGGGTTTTATGCTGGCAACCGCTTTCCTGTCCATGTGGATCAGTAATACGGCAACGGCCATGATGATGATTACGATTGCCAGCGCGATTCTGCGCGAAGTTGCGCAGCGTGGCGGGAAGTCGCCGGGACAGTCAATGTTTGGTACAGCACTGGTGCTGGGTATCGGTTACGCAGCATCCATCGGCGGTGTGGCCACGCTGATTGGAACGCCGCCAAACGCGATATTTGCAGGAGTGGTGGAGGAGAATTACGGCTACAGCATCGGTTTCCTGGAATGGATGAAGTTTGGCTTGCCGCTGTCTGTGACCATGCTGGTGCTTACCTGGCTGTATCTGGTGTATGTGCATTTCCGTTGTGCAGGTGAAGATATGCCGGGTGGTCGGGCCTTTGTTGACAGGGGGCTGGCGCAGCTCGGTCCCATATCACGCGAGGAAAAACTGGTTGCGGGTGTATTTGGCAGTGTAGCCCTGCTATGGGTGCTGAATGGCTTGTATCAGCCAGCGGCGCTGCATATGGTCAGGGACTCCACGATTGCCATTGTCGGTGCGCTGCTGCTGTTCCTCATACCGGTGAACCTGAAGCGGCGCGAATTTCTGCTTGACTGGAAAACCGCGGTGACGATTCCGTGGGATATCATTGTACTGTTTGGCGGAGGATTTGCCCTTGCCCAGGGATTCCAGGACTCGGGCCTGACCCGGTGGCTGGCAGAACAGCTGGTGGTATTGCAGGGTGTCAACATTATCCTGATGATTGCAGGCGTGGTGTTGCTGGTGATTTTCCTGACGGAGGTCACCTCTAATACGGCAACGGCATCGCTGCTATTGCCGGTAACGGGCGCGCTGGCTGCGGCAATCGATATAAATCCGTACGGCTTGATGGCGTCAGTGGTGGTGGCCGCATCTTTTGCCTTCATGTTGCCGGTGGCAACACCCCCGAATGCAATCGTCTACAGCACTCGCTACGTGTCCATCGCCCAGATGGCGAAGGCCGGTGTGTGGCTGAACCTGATTGGTGCAATGCTGATTACGGCGATGGTGTATTTGCTGTTGCCGGTGGTGTGGGGTATCCGGTTGCTGTCGCAGTAAGCTAGACCTTGGCCAGCACAGTCAGCTGAAAACTGATCTGTTCCAGGAAGGCCTGAGTATCACGTGCGCCCGCCGCGATATTCATGCGCACCCGGCAATCGGACTCGTCGAACTCTCCGGCCGCACCGAAAATTTCCCAGCCTGCAAAGCTGGCCACGCCGTCCGTGCGTGCCCCTGCCACTGAGGCAGATGCGACGATATTGATAACCGCTTCCCCACTGTTGCAGTCATACTTTCTGCCAATGTCGAAACAGATGACTTCCAGCGACCAGCGTGGATGTGGCAGGCCGCCACACAGTTCGACCTCGGCCATGCCGCTGTAGATAAACAGGCGATTGGCGCCATCCGGGCCGCCCACGTGTACTTCCATTTCCTGCATGTTCGTTAGACGTTTGGGGGTGATGATGTGGGAATAGTCCATGCAGCAGCTCCTGATATTTTATTCTTCAGGTCCTATTGGACGATACTTGCCAGCAGAAGGCAAGTAGTCCCGCGCTGCTGCGTGGTGGCTTCAGGATTCCGGCGGATGGCTGATCCGGGATGGCGGGAATGGTGTGACTTTCCCTGTTTTGCCGTCGGCCTCGATGATGCGGTTACTGCCTTCGCGCTCTACTTCGTCTATCCGTATGATGGACTGTAAGGGGATGCTGGTACGTCGAACTCCCTGGAACTCGGCCTTGAGTCTTTCTTCGGTGGGATCGATCACAATCGCGCTGCGTTCGCCAAAGATGATTTCTTCGACTTCAATAAACCCATACAGATCGCCCTGGCGCACGCTGCGGGCATAAAGCTCGTAAATATCACCACGGTTGTAGAAACTGATACGGAAAATGCTCTGCTGTTTCATGACCGACTCGTATCGTGTTACTGCTCTATCAGGTGGTCCAGCTTGTCATCCATGTGTAATTCGGTCAGCTCGGTAAACCCGCCGATGCAAATACCGTCGATGATGATCTGCGGTACCGTGCGCGCCCCATTGGTCACGGTTGCAAATTCGCGCCGTGCCGCCATGTCCGAGTCAATCATGGCCTCTTCGAACGGGATGTTCCATTTGGTGAGCAGTTGCTTGGTCTTGGTGCAGAAGGGGCAGCTGGCTGTGCTGAAGATCTTGACGCGTGCCATGTACCGGTACCGTAGTCAGGGTCAGGGGCGCGATTATATACAATAATTCCTGTGCCCGGCCCGTGCGCGAACCCTCAGGGCTGCGCCGGTTCCGGATGCTGTGCCAGGGCAGAAACTGCCCATTCCTTGTCGCCACTGACCGGTTTCGGTCGTAATCCGTCGAAAAATTGACGGATTTGCTCTATTGCAGCGTGGCGAGCTTGTCGAACAGCTGTTTTCCGATCAGCCCCATCAATTCCTCCATGGTCAGGCTGTCAGGTACTTCTTTTATATTGGAAAACCAGATATTTTCCACTTGCCCGCACTCGTCCGCGGTTGCGCCCACGACCAGTGGCAGGCCCACGAATACGCCCTGTTTTCCATCCTCTAACCCAACTGTAATTAACTGAAGTTCAAGTGTTTTCATGCCGAATTCTCCATTTGGCCCTGGGCGGGATGCCGGGTCGGGTATTCAGGGAGTTCGGTAAATACCATGCATCAGGTATGCCATTTAGTGGCTGCTTCAATGGTCACGTCCGCGAGACAGCAGTCGCCAGATCGTTCCGCTTGGGCGGTCGCTACCGGTACAGATAAAGTTCAGGGCGTGGAAATTCCGGGCCGTCCAGCGCATGTGGGTTTGTGCATGAGGAAGGCCGCAAAACAATAACTGATCCCCTGCATGCAGCAGTGTTTCGTCTTCCGGCAACAGGATTTCATCATGGTTCTGGCGTTTGATGTAGAGCGCTACGCAGGGCAGGGCACGATCTGTCATGCGCGGATCACGGGTGAGGTGGCACACCATGATCTGCAATTGTTTGCTGAATGCTTCCACCATGGCAGGGGTTTGTTCGTTGCCGACCGTCACGGTCCAGGTCTGCGGTGGCTGGTCGGTCAGGATGCCGGCAATCCGGCTGACCAGCACATTTGCCCATGCCTCATTCTGTACCCGGGCCAGGCGCAGGAAGTCGCTGAGTAGCGGGTTGGTCAACAGGTCGATGACGCGGCGACCGATAATCATGCCCGACTGCATGATCATGCCGAGCCTGGCGGCGGCAAAAATCGCATCATTGCTGCGCAGGTTCTGCCGGGCCACGGTAAACAGTTTTTCGTTCATATCCAGCGCCGTCATGATGATAGACAGGTTGTTGGCATCATCGTCGGTGCCGGCGATGATGCCGACAGCCTGCTCGATGCCGGCTTCATGCAGGGTGATGGCCTCGGTTCCACGCCCGATTACCGCACCTTCCGGTGCGCCGGTACCCTCGATGTCGGATTCGACTATCACGGTTTGTATACCCTTGAACGAAAGCGCGCGTCGTACTGCCTTGCCAAAGCGGCCAAACCCGCAAACCACCCAGACACCGCGCGGCGGTGCGGCAAATTCGGTCAGCGGGGACTCGTGCAGGCTGGTCATCCACTCATAGACCAGATACATGCTGGGAGAATGGAACATCATGGCGAAACGTTCGGCGAAGGTATCAAACGGATTGATGATGTAGTCAGTGCCAAAGGATGCCATGTTGGCCTGGGAGTCATGCGTCTCGGAACGACAGATGACCGGCAACTGCGGTGCCAGTAGTTTGCTGCTGATTGCGATGCTCAGGTTGACGTGGTCAACGTCGGTAAGGGCAATCACTCCGGCGCAATTCGCTTGTCTGAGTCCACTGGTCAACAATATCGATGAGTCGGAAACATCGGCACATAAAGCGGGGATATGTACAGCGAAATTTTCCAGTTGCAGCCCCTGGATGCGTTGTTCGTCGCGGTCAATAGCGACGCTGCGGATGTTGCTCTCAGCCAGTTCACGCGCAACCAGCTGTCCCGCATCACCCATGCCGCAGATGACATAGAATGGTTCGTGAATCTGGCGCACGGAGCGGAGAAACCTGGCGTAGGCAAGTACCCGTTTGAAAGCCGGGTCTTGCATGACGGCGAACAGCGAGCCTATCGCATAGAGCCATGAAATGACGGTGAGATACATCGCTAGCGTGGTCCAGATGCGCTGCGGATCGCTGAACGGATAGGGGATCTCGCCGAATCCGATCGTGGAGCCCATGAAGCTGACGAAATAGAATGCGTGGAACAGGCTCATGTGCCAGGGCCTGCCCTGGTCATCGAATCCAGGCATCAGCACCATGCCAGTTATGGAGATCGCATAGGACAAAATGATGATGATCAGCGGCAGGCGCATGCGCCGCAACAGCAGGTAGAAAATGTTCTTCATGGCTGGCTAACGGCGGAACATTACCGTCTCGGTAACCAGTATTATGACCGAGGTAATATTTGCCAGCAGTGCACCCCCCGACAGTGAAACGATGCTGGATATGACCATCGGCGTCAGTCCGGTGCCGGTACCGTGTACCGAAATGGTCCACACGATAACCGCGGCAATCAGCTGCAGATCGGCGACCAGGCTGGTAGCCAGCAGTACCGCCCCGATGTGCGCGCGGTCGCCGAACTTCATAATGGTGGCAATCAGGCTGACGACCAGTGCGGCAAACAGTTCATAGACATTGTGGTGGTTGGGATTATCCAGCTCGCCGATAAAAAAGCCGAAGTTCAACGTCAGTGACAGTACGATGAAGAATGCGAATACGACTTTCTCAAGATTCATTGCGGGATCCTCCAGCTACGCAGTATGGCCGTGCGGTATACAGTCCTGTCTCAACCGTAGCAAACGTGCGTATGGATAACAATCGGTCCGGAAAGCGGATTGAAAATACCTGCATGTCAAACGACAATGGCCCTATGGGTCCATACGAGCTCGACGAGCAAACCCTGCAGTCTCTGCAGGCGCGTGTTGGCAGGATTCACCTGCGCCAGCGGCTTGGCATGGAACGTGTCTACGAACACAGGCTGTTCGGGCAAGGCCGCAATTTTTTCCATATCGAGAACTGGCGTTCGTTACGGCCCCTGATCCATGTATTCCTGGGGCTGGCACTGTTGCGTGGCCGCAGCAGGCGTAATGCGCGCCGTATCCAGGTGCGACACAATCATATCCCGGTGGCGGGCCTGCCTGCGGCATTCGATGGTTTCACCCTGTTGCACATTACCGACCTGCATCTGGACATGGCGCCGGACTTTCCGCACGTGCTGGGGGCGGCGGTGCGTGCGGTCGATTACGACGTCTGCGTGCTGACCGGCGATTACCGCGCCGAAACCTTCG
Organism: uncultured Gammaproteobacteria bacterium; assembly: GCA_905480065.1. Classification (GTDB taxonomy): domain Bacteria; phylum Pseudomonadota; class Gammaproteobacteria; order UBA9214; family UBA9214; genus UBA9214. The sequence continues at coordinate 5,649 of CAJQOV010000008.1, forward strand.
GATCCTGTCAGCCGGCGCTGGACGGCCTCCGCCAGGTGCGAACTCAGCTCGGCAAGGCGGTATTCGGGGTGCTGGGTAATCACGACAGCATCCGCATGGTGCCAGCCATGGAAGAGATGGGGATCCGCATGTTAATGAACGAGCACACCGTGCTGGAGAAGGATGGCCAGCGTATTTATCTCGCCGGTATTGATGACCCGCATTACTTCCGGGCAGATAACCTGGAAAAGGCCGCCGATACGATTCCGGATGATGCGGTATCGATCCTGCTGTCCCACAGTCCGGAAATCTACAAATCAGCCGCGCACGCAGATTTCAATATTTTCCTGTGCGGCCACACCCACGGCGGGCAGGTATGTTTGCCGGGCGGTATTGCGCTGGTGACTAACGTCTCTTGCAGGAGAGAGTTTTGCAAAGGCGCCTGGCGCTATCTTGGCATGAGCGGGTATACCTCGGCCGGCTCCGGGGCATGTGTTGCGGATATCCGTCTCAATTGCCCGCCCGAGATCACCCTGCATCACTTGCATGTTGGCTGAGCCGGCCGGGTGGCGCGCGTCAGCATCAGGTCGATAACAGTGAATGCCACGGTTGCGGCCAGCATTTCTGGCAGGCCTGCCCCCAGCACTGGCTGGAGTGCCAGCAAGGGCAGCAGGCATTCGGGTAGCTGGTCCAGCAATGGACGGGAACAGCTGGCGCTGTAACCAAGCCGTCGCTTCAGGAAACTCGAAGCCAGGTCGCCAGTCACCGCCAGGCAGCCAAAGATGGCGCCATGTATTTGGTCGATATCTGCCAGCGGGGCGGCCAATACACCGGCAAGTATCGCTGCGATCAGGCCACGTACGGTTTTGGATGGGCCGAGCAACCGGTACCCGTCGCGCAACACCAGGCCAGCATCGAGTGGCGCATTCCAGCGCCGTCCGGCCAGCAGCGCGATTACCACCGGCGCACCGTTGACGGCGACCAGCATCAGCAGAAGTTCATTCACCAGCCAGAATTGCATCGGGGCTTGCTGTCCTGTGACCTGTATGCAGGTTACCCGAGCGTAGTGTCTTTTGCGATGAGGACGGTAATCTGGCACAAAAAAAACCCGCCTGGTGGCGGGTAGAAAATGGAGGTTCGTGTCGGGCTAACACGTAAATATCAAATGCTGCATATCCACTAGGTATTTTCGCTGCTGTTTGACCCAATGTAGTGATACGGGATCGTCAGCGGCAGCACGTTGTACTTCATCAATCTGGCGTTCCGCCTCTTCGAGACGTCGTGCCTGTTCAACCTCGTCCAGTCGGGACAACTCGTCAACATCGAAGGTTATGTTTTCCAAGAAATCACTCCTGGCAACAAGGCTCGATCAATGAATGATGATTACGCCCTCTGTGCCGTGGTCTGTCAACCACAATAGATTGACGCGAATTCG
>CAJQOV010000009.1 GCA_905480065.1 uncultured Gammaproteobacteria bacterium
CTGTTACTCGGGCGCTGGGTGGACCGGGTGCAAAGGCCGCTGCGCGTGTATGCAGGGCTGGAAATCGGGATTGCCCTGGCCGGTATCGCAATGACCCTCGCGCTCGCGCATACAGCACCCCTGTTCGCAACACTGGAACAAAAGAGCGGTGTTGTCGCCTGGGGGATGGTTTTCCTGATGGTCGGCGCGGGGCCGTTCCTGATGGGCGGCACCTTGCCTGCGATGGTTCGCTCGCTGCGGCTCACGGCAGAACATATCGGCGCCGGGGGCGGGGGGATGTACGCCGCCAATACCGCCGGCGCGATCATCGGTGCGCTGGTTTCCGCTTTCTTTCTCATCCCGACTTTCGGAATCCAGGGCTCGGCGCTGATCGCCGCAGCCCTGGGTGTGCTCGCCGCTGCGGGTGGATTCTGGCTTGATCGCCATGCGCCAGAACAAAGCAGCGTTGAACAAAAATCAAGTTCTGCGCCACTGGCGAAATCGGCCTCTGTCGCCATTGTTTTTTATGCCATCGCCGGTGGCCTGGCGCTCGGATACGAGGTGGTCTGGTCGCAATCGATCGTGCAGTTCATGAGCACGCGCAGCTTTGCATTCTCGGTGATGTTGGCGACCTACCTCGCCGGCCTCGCGCTCGGGGCGGCCCTGTTTGCGCGCCGGGCCGATCGCGTGCGCGATCCCTGGGGCATGTTTGGCCTGTTGATTGCGGCGGCAGGAATGCTTGCATTGCTTGGCATAACACTGCTTGGCCCATGGTTACCCGCAGTGCAGTCCATGGGCGAGCAGGCGGCATACGCGCTGACGGAAAGTCGCCTGGCCGGTATGTCTGCCCGGTTTGCCATCGCGGCGCTGTATGTCGTGTTTGTTCCCACGCTGCTGCTCGGTGCGGCGTTTCCCGCAGCGTTGAAACTGATCGTCGATTCCGGGCACGTCGGTCGCGATACCGGCAAGGTAGTGGCACTGAATACATTCGGCGGGATTGTCGGCACGGTGATCACCGGCTTTGTGCTGGTGCCGCAATTCGGCCTGGTAAACAGCCTGGCCATACTTGCCGTCGTCGCGGCAATACTCGGACTGCTGGCGGCGCTGCGTGGACCATCCGGCTTTCGCTTCGCGCGCTGGGGCACCATCGCCATCGCCATCACGGCCGTGGTCACGGCCATGCTGACGCCGTCAGGCCGGCTGGCCGGTTTGCTGGCCAGTACGCGCGGCGGCACCATGGTCTTTTACGAGGAAGGGAAGGGCGGGACGGTTGCGGTGCTCGAGCAGTTGGCGGGACAGAAGCGCTTTCGCCGTTTGTATATCCAGGGCGTCTCCAATACCGGTGACACCTTGCCGTCGTTGCGCTACATGCGCCTACAGGCGCTGCTGCCGCTCATTATTCACAATGGTGAACCCAGAGCGGCGCTGGTCATCGGGCTGGGTACCGGGATCACCTCCGGCGCCTTGCTGCGCTACACCGGACTGGAACAGCGCGTGGTTGCCGAGCTGCTGCCCGAAGTCAAAAAGGCCACCCCGAATTTCCAGGGCAACTACGGCGCGGCGACGGATCCGCGGCTGGACATCCGCCTGCGCGATGGTCGGCGCGAACTGTTGAGCAACGAACAGAGCTATGACCTGATCACGCTCGAACCGCCGCCGCCCTCGGCCGCCGGGGTCGTGAATCTTTATTCAACCGGCTTCTACGAACTGGCGCGTGCACGTCTGCGCCCGGCTGGCATCGTCGCCCAGTGGCTGCCGCTGCCGACGCAGAATGACGAGGACACGCGCTCGCTGGTGCGCAGTTTTCTCGACGTCTATCCGCATGCCTCGCTGTGGACGACCGAGCTGCACGAGATGCTGCTGGTCGGCTCGATGGAACCCGTCGAGCTCGATGTGCCGCGCATCAACGAGCGCTACAACCAGCCCGGGGTCACTTCTGCCTTGCGCGAGGTGGGCATTGCGTCGCCTGCTGCATTGCTGGCGACCTGGGTCATGGACCGTGCCGGACTGGAAACCTATGCCGGTGATGCGCTTCCGGTGAGCGACGACAGGCCGCGGATCGAGTACGCCGACTGGGTTCGCGATGACGAGCTGCAGCGCGTGCTGCCCGATTTAATGAAGCTTCGCACGGCTGTGCCGTTGCACGGTGCGGACGAGGCCTTCGTGCGGGCGGTGGCTGCGGAACGCCAGCAACTGCTGTTTTTCTATCAGGCTGCGCTGAACGCGCAATCCGGTTATCCTGAGCTCTGGGCGCGCGACATGCAACGTGTTCTCGAGGTCGATGGCGGCAATGCCTACTACCGCTGGTTTGCAGCTGGCAGTCAAATGCAGAATCACTGATCTACAGGGCTGGAGGAATAATGCCATTCAAATATCATAGAAAATGCGCTGTCTCATGCGGTCCAGTGCTGCTGGCTGCGGTGATTGCCACCATCCCGTGGACAGTAATTGCCAAGGACAGGGCAACAGATAATTCAAGACCCCGCCTGGTATTGCAGATCACTGTTGATGCGCTGCGCGGTGACTTGCCTAAACGCTATGCGCATGTGCTGGGCGACGGCGGGTTTCGTTACCTGATGGACGAGGGTATCGATTACACCAATGCGCATTACCGGCACGCCAACACCGAGACCATCGTGGGACATGCCTCGCTGGCCACGGGCTCAGTGCCCGCGGCCCATGGCATGGTGGGTAATGTCTGGTTCGATCGGGAACAGGGCCGCCTGACCTATAACATCGAGGACGCGAACTACCACCTGCTCACGGCCGGTGCGGACGTGGACAAGAAGACCGAGATCGACCCGACCCAGAAGGCGGCGAAGGTGGATGGCCGCTCGCCGGCGGCCATCCTGTCCTCGACCTTCAGCGACGAGCTGACAGTGCATTATGGAGGCCAGTCGAAGATTTTCGCCGTGTCAGTGAAGGACCGCGGTGCGGTTTCCATGGCCGGTCATGCCGGCAAGGCGTTCTGGTTCTCCAAGTCCAGCGGCGAGTTCGTCACCAGTACCTATTATTACCAGCAATACCCGGACTGGGTGACTGCGTGGAACAAGCGCAAACCGGCTGCGGCTTATGCCGGCAAGGCGTGGGAGTTGCTGCACCCGCCGGCAAGGTACCTGTTTGGCGATGCCGATGACCGCGCGTATGAAACCGATTTTCCGGGCTTTGGCCGGACCTTTCCGCATGCCTATGGCGAGGTGGGTGACAAGTACCTGACCACGCGGCTTACGCTGGGCCCGGCAGGCGACGAGTTGACACTGGATTTCGCCAAGACGTTGCTGGACAAGGAACAGCTGGGGCAGGATGCGGTGCCGGACTACCTGGCGATCAGCTTTTCCTCGACGGACTATGTCGGCCACATCTTCGGCGCCTCCAGCCTGGAAAGTGAAGACAACATTGCGCACCTCGATCGTACCCTGGCGGATCTGTTCGCCTACATCGACAGCAAGGTCGGGCTGAAGAACACGTTGATCGTGCTGTCTGCCGATCACGGCCAGCCGGAAGTGCCCGGACACCTGCATGAACGGGGTATCGAGGATAGCCATTACTTCGATACCAAGACACTGGACAGGACGCCGGCCATTGCGGCATTGAAAAAGAAATTCGGTATCGGCGAGGAGTTGATCAAGAACTTTTCCCAGCCCTACCTGTATCTCGACTACAGGCTGATTCGTGACAAGGGACTGGAGCAGGCCGCGGTGGAGCAGGCCGTTGCAGAGGAATTGATGAAGTTCGATGGCGTGGCCGCTGCGGTATCCAGCAGCGCGTTGCGCAGCGCCAGTTTGCCGGATACCTTGCTGAATCGTTCCATCCTGCGCAATTTTCACTCCAAGCGATCCGGCGATATCTACCTGGTGTTCGAGCCGAACGTGTTCATCAACGATTTCGACGGTCTGACGGTCGCCTCGACGCATGGCTCACCCTGGCGCTACGACACCTTTGTGCCGGTGATGTTCGCGGGTGCCGGTCTGAAACCGGAATCAGTGAGTCGACCGGTCACGCCCTATGATATTGCCCCGACACTGGCAGCCCGACTCGGCATCAAGCCACCCTCGGCTGCGATCGGTAATCCGCTGCCGGAAATCCTGGGTGACTGACCACACGGTATGGCGTGAAAGCCTGGCGAGACATTGCCATGTCTGAAAAGACCGTATGTCGCCGGGTGCTAACTGGCTTGTTCGTCATGCTTGTAACAGGCATCGGCCATGCCGCAGATTATGCAGGCGGCGAGACCTGCCGTAGCTGTCACGAAACGGAATACACTGCATGGCAGGGATCCCATCATGACCTGGCCATGCAGCCGGCCAATGACAAAACCGTGCTGGGTGACTTCGACGACACCAGCCCTATCCACTACGGGGTGACCAGCACGTTTTTTAAAAAGAATGGCAAGTTCATGGTCCGCACCGAAGGGCCGGACGGTAAACTCGTGGATTACCAGATCAAGTACACCTTCGGTGTCGATCCGCTGCAGCAGTACCTTGTCGAGTTCCCCGGTGGCCGCCTGCAGGCATTGAGCCTGGCCTGGGATGCAAGGCCGAAGCAGCAGGGCGGGCAGCGCTGGTTTCATCTCTATCCCGAAGAGAAGATCGCACACGATGACGAGCTGCACTGGACCCGCCCCAGCCAGAACTGGAACACCATGTGCGCGGAATGCCATTCGACGCAGCTGGAAAAGAACTACGACCCCGTCGCCAGAACATTCAACACCACGTGGTCGGAGATCGATGTCTCCTGCGAGGCCTGCCACGGGCCGGGATCAGATCACCTGCTGTGGGCTGAACGCAAGCCGGGCTGGGAACGGTTCGAGGCGAATCATGGCCTGGTGCTGCAACTCGATGAACGCAGCGGTATTCACTGGAACATGGACCCGAAAACCGGCAACGCTGCGCGCAGCAGGGCCCGCGCCAGTGACAGGGAGATCGAGATGTGCGCGCGCTGCCATGCCCGGCGCAGCCCGATCAGTGCTGACTACGTGCACGGTGAGGCGTTGCTGGACCACTACCTGCCACGGCTGCTCGATGAGGGCATGTATTTTGCCGACGGCCAGATCGATGGCGAGGTCTACGTGTACGGGTCGTTTATCCAGAGCAGGATGTATCACGCCGGTGTGACCTGCAGTGACTGCCATGAGCCGCACAGCATGGCACTGAGAGTTCCCGGCAACGGCGTCTGTCTGCAATGCCACCTGCAGGACAAATACGACCAGCACGGTCACCATTTTCACAAGCAGGGAACAAGCGGGGCGAGCTGCGCCGAGTGCCACATGCCGCCGAGAACCTACATGGTCGTCGATCCGCGCCACGATCACAGCATGCGCATTCCGCGCCCGGATCTGTCGGTAAAGCTTGGCACCCCCAACGCTTGCAATAACTGCCACCAGGACAAGGATGCCGCCTGGGCGGACAAGCAGGTCAAGACCTGGTACGGGCATGCGCCGCAGGGTTTCCAGCGCTACGCGGAGGCCTTGCATGGTGCGCGGCTTGAGGCGGAGGACGCCGGCGGTGCGCTGGCGGGGTTGATCAGGGACACGGAAACTCCGGATATTTCGCGCGCAACGGCGCTTGCGCAGATCGGTCCGTACCTGGGCCCTGCAGTGATCGATGTGTTGCCACTGGCGTTGTCGGACGAAGACCCGGCGGTGCGTGCTGCAGCCGTACGGGTGCTGGATCTAACGCCATTGAATATCAGGGTGCGACTCGCGTTCCCGATGCTGGAGGACCCGGTGCGCGCCGTACGCATAGAGACTGCGCGCGTGCTGGCAGCGATTCCGGCGGGTGATCTCGCGGCTGATCAACGTGCGTTACTGGATAACGCGCTGCAGGAATATGTCGCATCCCAGCAGGCCAGTGCGGAGCGGCCCGAGGCGCAGACCAACCTGGGTAACCTGTACGCGGCACAGGGTAAAACAGAGCAGGCGCTTGCAGCCTATAAAACAGCGATCGAACTGGAACCGGCGTATGTCCCAGCCTATGTAAACCTGGCGGATTTTTACCGTGCCCGGGGCAAGGAAAACGAGGCAGAAAAAGTCCTGCGCGAGGCGGCCGGGATTGCCCCGAACAATGCCGCGATACACCACGCGCTGGGCCTGACGCTGGTGCGGCTGAAACGTACCGGTGACGCGCTTGAAGAATTACGCCTGGCATCGAAACTGGCCCCGGACAGTGCCCACTATCTTTATGTCTACGCTGTCGCCCTGAACTCTACGGGTAAGCAGGAACAGGCCGTGATGATTTTGCAGGGCGCGCACAATCGTTTTCCGGGAAATCGCGACATACTCGGCGCGCTGGTGGCGTTCCTTCGCGACATGGGGAATGAAGCGGCAGCGCGCAGCTATGCCGAAAAACTGCAAAAACAAAAACAATAGGGGACAGACCACGTTTTCAGATGGCAAAAACGTGGTCTGTCACCATTTTTCGTCAGGAGGTTAAAAAATGGAAATTGATCTCGTGCACCTGCTGGAGAGCGAGCCGATGGTGCTCATCTTCCTGGTGATCGGCATTGGCTACACGCTTGGCCACATTTCTATCGCCGGAATCGCGGCAGGACCGTCGATTGGCGTACTGCTGACCGGCCTGCTGTTCGGTCATTTCGGATTCGAGATCAGGCCCGCAGTAGCGAGTTTCGGCTTCGCGTTGTTTATCTTCTCGGTCGGTATCCAGGCCGGCCCAAGTTTTTTTTAGTGCCTTTCGGCAGGATGGTCTCCGTTATGTGCTGCTGGCTCTGGTGGTGGCGGTGACCGGGTTTGCTATTGCGCTGTCGGTGTCGGCGCTGTTCGGCCTGGAGCGTAGCTACACGGCCGGCATGATGGCGGGCGCCCTTACCAGCACACCCACGCTGGCGGGTGCCCAGGATGCCGTACATAGTGGCCTGCTGACCCTGGCCGAGGGCGTAGACAAGAAAACCCTGGTAAAGCAGATCGGCGTCGGCTATGCCATTACCTACGTGGTGGGTTCGTTCGGCCTGATTCTACTGGCGCATTATCTGCCGCGTCTGCTGGGTATAAATTTACCCGACGCGGCACGCCGGTTCGCCAGGGAACGCGGTATCCTCGGGCGCCGCTATGGCAGCGAGGGGCAGGCTGACACCCTGCCTATCATCCGCGCCTATCGCGTGTCGTCGGAGTCCGCCGGTAAGACCGTGGAGCAGCGCCGGGCGGAAATGGGACGACGTGGCCGGGCATTGCGCATTCGGCGCGGTACAGCTTGTCGCCTTTTAGCAGCAGGTCATTGACACGTGTTTTGACCACCTGTTCGTAATTGTCCCGAAGCGCGAGCACTTCGCTGTCTTTGCTTGCAGAGGATGGAATTTTAGCCAATGCAGCACGGGCAACGTGCAGATTATTATCTTCCAGCGCCTGCCGGGTCTCGGCAAGCAGCTGCCCGGTTTGTTTTTTATCATCGCGCGTACGGTCACGTATGATGATCGCTTCTTTTTTGCTGGCAGTTTGTTGCGTGGTTTTCTCCGTCAACAGCTCTTTTTCCAGCATCTCCGCCAGTAGCGCACTGGCGGCACCGAATTCGTCCAGTCGTTGCGACAGTTGCAGGCAGTTCTTGGCGGTATCCAGTTCATCAACCTGCAGGGCATAACGGGCATGTTCAAGCAACTGGCCGGCAAGCAGTGTCGACTC
>CAJQOV010000010.1 GCA_905480065.1 uncultured Gammaproteobacteria bacterium
AACCCCCCTCCCGGCTCCTTGTAGGAGCGGTCATCGACCGCGATCGGCGCCGTGCCTGGATATTTTTTCACGCTCGATTGCGTTACGAGGACATAAAAAAAGCCCGGGAAACCCGGGCTTTTCTTGTTTTTGCGGAACCCGCGAACGGGTTCCGCTCCAACATGCTGCGCAACGCGCAGGTAGTGCGAAGCTTACTTCTTCTTCGCAGTCTTGCGCTTCGGAGCGGCCTTCTTCCGCTTCGGAGCAGCCTTCTTCTTCTTTGCTGCAGCCTTCTTCTTCTTCGGAGCGGCCTTCTTCCGCTTCGGAGCAGCTTTCTTCTTCTTTGCTGCAGCCTTCTTCTTCTTTGGAGCAGCTTTCTTCTTCTTTGCTGCAGCCTTCTTCTTCTTCGGTGCAGCCTTCTTCTTTGCTGCGGCCTTACGCTTCGGTGCAGCCTTACGCTTCGTTGCAACCTTCTTCTTGGTTGCGGCTTTCTTCTTTGTAGCCATCGTAAACCTCCATACTATTGAATTGCCCAAGCCGAGTATAAACAACTAAATACAAATTACCAGTTTTTTGTTAATGGATCTTTGCGTCGTTGTACACATCGCGTGCGTTAAACGAAGTAACAAAATGCGCGCAGTGATGACAACTGGAAAACTATTTCGGCATGTTTAAAAGTAGCTTGAATTTCCGGGTCGATTGCATCTGCGCATTGCGCGCTGCGTGCGTGTATCGCATCGATAAAAATTTGTGCGTTCGTTGCAGTTGGCAATGGTGTGTTGAATGTTCGTGATGTGTCACGCGAGTGATGTGTGCGAGGTGTTTGCAATGTGCGCAATGTGCGCAGTGCGCGCATGTGTGAGCGATGTGTGACTGTTCGCAGTCATGCAGGCAATGTGACGCAACGCGTCACTTTATTCGGAAGAATTAACACTTTCAGTCGCGCCGCGCATTTTCCGGGTGCCGCGCCATTGTACGGTCATCGAATAAAAACTATATAAAACAGAATAATGCGACAATCTGGAGGGATGCGGACTGATTTGATTATTAAAAAATCCGACACTTGAATACTCCCAGAATTGTTGTCGCACCGCGTGCATCCACCCGTTTTATTCCAGCGCGAGGATGTATTTCCAGTGCGCTTCGCTGATCGGTATGACCGACAAACGATTGCCGCGCCGCAGCAGCGGCAACTCCTCCAGGCAGGTGTGCGTCTTGAGTTCAGACAGCGTGATCACACGTTTCAGTTTCTTCACGAAGCGCACGTCGACCATGAACCAGCGCGGATGATCCGGGTCACTTTTCGGATCATAGTATTTTGCCTCCGGATCAAATGCGGAGTAATCCGGGTAGCCTTCCCGTGTGATTTTCATGATGCCGACGATGCCGGGCTCCTTGCAGTTGGAGTGATAGAAGAAGGCGAGGTCACCCGTCCGCATCGCGTCACGCATCATGTTACGTACCTGGTAATTGCGCACGCCTTCCCACTTGTCTGTCTTGTTTGGCATTGCCTTCAGGTCGTCGATACCGAACACATCCGGTTCTGATTTCATCAGCCAGTACGCCATGCGTGAGCCCTGTTTGTTGTTAAAAAGACACAGAAAATGCCTGTTTCAGGCGGTTTGCAGCGCTTTCAGCGCGCCGGCCTGTAGCAAGCCTGCTCGGTTATGATGCCATCGAGCGGGACATCATGGATGCCAACTGCGATCGAACGCTGGTGCTGGAGCTCGTAGGCGAGCCCCAGCAGAACCGGTTTACGCCAGTGGCGTCGTGAGCGCAGGAAGGCAAAACTTCGATCATAGTAACCGCCACCCATGCCAATGCGATGACCCGCGTCATCGAAGGCAACCAGCGGGGTGAGTACCAGGTCGAGGTCGCGTGGCGCCACCAGGTGCAGTTGCTGCGGTTCCGGAATACCAAAACGATTGGCTATCAGTGCATCACCGGGATGGTAACGCGCGAACCAGAGTTTGTTGTGCACGAAGGGCATCAGTACCGGCAGGTAAATGGTCTTGCCCTGTGACCAGAGCAATTGCATCAATGGATGCGGGTCGATCTCTCCGTCGTTGGCGATGTAAGCAGCGATGTGCTGACGGTTGTGTAACAGTGGGTGATGACGAGCCTGTTCTGCCAGCAACCCGGCGCACGCCGCCGCCTGTCCAGCGGACAGCGACCGGCGTTGCCGACGGATGGTATTGCGGAGTGTGCGGTGGTCGGGTGATATGCGTGCCAAGCGGAATGTGCCCTGGTTGTGCAGCGCCGGGTGGTGTCCGTGTGGCCGCTGGCCGCCCGGCAAGTAACTTGTTGAAATAAATACAGGAATCCGGCGATGCCAGCACCCCGCGGAGGCCCTGCGGTGTGCTTCGGCCTGGATTGCCCCCTATATATAAGTAAGGGGGCATCCTCCGCATGTGTCGTTGTCGCTGTTGCCCTTGAACCAGTGGTTCAAGAGGGGGACCGCAGTGATGCTTCAGGCTTTCCGCACGTGACGGACATGCACACGGCATCAGCATGAGTCCCCTGAGTTGGTGATTAGGCTCAAGGAGATCTCAGCGACTATCGAACACGGCAGGGGATGCCCGAACCGGTCAATTGCTAAAACTTGTTTCCTGTGCAGCCAGTCCCGTACACGCTGTTCCGTGTTGAGCGGGGCTCCTGCTGCCTTGCGTGCCGCTAGTTGAGTTCTGATTGCCGGTATTTGGCCAGCGTCTCATCAATGCGGTGATTGAGCTTTTGCAGGCGTGTACCGGCAGACCTGGCCAGGTCGCTTCCGCCGATTCCCAGTTCTATGGCTTCATGTGCGATGTTCAGGCCTGCCATGACGGCGATCCGGTCCATGCCGACGACTTTGCCGGTGGCACGGATTTCCTTCATCTTGTTGCTCAGGTGCCTGGCCGAGGCATTCAGCGCCGGCTCCTCGCCCTCCGGACACGCGACAATATATTCCTTGTCCAGGATGGTGATCTTGATCGCGTCGCTCATGAGCCGGTTTCCAGTGACTTGAGTCGGGTTACGATGGCATCTACCCGGTTGCGCACCTGGTCATGCTTTTCCAGCAGTCCGGCACGTTCGGTGGCGAGTGATTCCTGCTGGATGCGCAGGGAACGGTTATCTTTCATCAAGCGTTCGATGATCTCCAGGAGACTCCCGACGCGTTGTTCCAGTAAACCCAGTTCCTGTTCAATACCCGGATGTTCAGCTTTTTTTGTCATGCCGCCAATATAGTGTGCTTGCCCTGCACGGTCAATATTGATCGTGGGAGAGGTACTGTGCCACGCCGGGTTTCCCTGCCAACTCAACATGGACAGTGTGGTATAAACATACCTGATAACAGGTAACTGACGGACGGTGCAGGAGTGGCTGTGAGCGATACAGACAGTTGTAGTTATGCCCAGCTCAAACAGTGTTTGCAGGCCGCCGGGGCAGAGAGCTCTGCTGCCGGAGCACATGGCCTGCTGTGCGGCATGGTGACGGCAGCCGGAAGCTCCCGCTCCCTGCCGTGGCAGGAACACGTGCTGGGTGAGGGCAATATCCTGAGTGCGGCCGCGCAGGATTGTATGGATACGCTGGCTAACCTGCAGTCCGAAATCCTGGCTCGCCTGCATGATGACGCCTTCGGTTTCTACCTGCTGTTACCTGCGGACAGTGCCGGGCTGCCGGTGCGTGCCCGTGCGCTGGCCGAGTGGTGCGAGGGGTTCCTGTTCGGGCTCGCGCTGGGTGGACTGCGCGAGGAAACGGCGTTGCCCGACACGGTGCGCGAGGTGATGCAGGATTTCTACGATATCTCGCATGCCGGTTTCCACCAGGATGTGCCGGACGAGGCGGATGAAGCCGCCTACACCGAAATTGCCGAATACGTGCGCATGAGCGTGCTGTTATTACACGAGGAACTGCAACCTGCGCCGGCCCCGGCGCGGCTGCAGTAACAGGTGAGTCCATGATCAGCCAGGCTGAATTCAGTCGCCGACGCAAACAGTTGATGCGCATGATGGGCAAGGGTTCCATCGCGATTATCCCCACCTCGACCGAGCAGGTGCGCAATCGCGATGTCGATCACCCGTTTCGTGCCGACAGCGATTTCTATTACCTGACCGGGTTCGACGAGCCGGATGCGGTCGCGGTCCTGGCGCCACGCCGCGAGCATGGCGAGTACCTGTTGTTCTGCCGCGAGCGTGACCCGGCCATGGAAACCTGGACCGGGCGCCGGGCCGGGACGGAGGGCGCGGTTGCGCGCTTCGGGGCAGACGACGCCTTTCCGGTCAGCGACATCGATGAAATCCTGCCGGGACTGATGGAGGACTGCGACCAGGTGTTCTATACCATGGGCGCCCGCCCCGAGTTCGACAAGAGCGTCATGGAATGGGTCAACCGCATCCGCCAGGGCAGCCGCGGCGGCGCACGTACGCCGGACCGGTTCGTGACGCTGGAACACCTGCTGCATGACATGCGGCTGTACAAGAGCCGCTCGGAAGTCAGTGCCATGCGCACAGCGGCCCGGACCGCCTGCAAGGCGCACCGGCGCGCCATGCAGCAGTGCCGGCCGGAGCTGTTTGAATACCAGATCGAGGCGGAATTGCTGCACGAGTTTCGTGCGGCCGGCATGGTGCCGGCCTACCCGAGCATCGTCGGCGCTGGCGAGAACGGCTGTATCCTGCACTACACGCGCAATGATGCCCGGTTGCGCGACGGCGACCTGCTGCTGATCGATGCCGGCGCGGAATATGACTGCTATGCGTCGGATGTCACGCGCACCTTCCCGGTCAACGGGCGGTTCAGTCCCGCGCAACGCGCGCTCTACCAGGTGGTGCTGGATGCGCAGCTGGCCGCGATCGAACAGGTGCGCCCGGGTAATCACTGGAATGACCCGCACGAGGCGGCCGTGAAGGTGCTGACCCGCGGGCTGGTCAAGCTGGGCATCCTCAAGGGCAAGCCTGCGGAGCTGATCCGCAATGAAGAGTACCGCCGTTTCTACATGCACCGCACCGGTCACTGGCTGGGGATGGATGTGCACGATGTCGGTGATTACAAGGTCGGCGACGAATGGCGCGTGCTCGAGCCTGGCATGGTGCTGACCGTCGAGCCGGGCCTGTACATCGCCGCCGGCAGCAAGGGCGTGGCAAGGAAATGGTGGGATATCGGCATCCGTATCGAGGATGACGTGCTGGTTACCAGGCAGGGACCGGTGGTGTTGAGCGACGCTGCACCGAAATCCATTGCGGACATCGAGTCCCTGATGGCCGCTGGCCGGAGCGCGGCCTGATGCGATGGCGAGGGGCAGATGACGCAGTCGTTTGACGTAATCATTGCCGGTGGCGGCATGGTGGGCGCGACGCTTGCGTGTGCCCTGTCAGGCCATGGTATGCGTATCGCGCTGGTCGAACCGGTGCGCAACGAGCAGCGCGCCGAGCCCGGCTATGATGATCGTGCCATCGCACTGGCCTGGGGCACCAGCCGTATCTTTGCCGGCCTGGGTTTGTGGGACGCACTGTCCGCACACGCCACGCCGATTCACCGGATTCATGTGTCCGATCGCGGTCATGCCGGCATGGTGCACATGGACCGCGAGTCCGAGGGCTTGCCTGCCATCGGTTACGTGGTGCCGGCACACGCCATCGGGCAGGTGCTCGCGGATGCGGTCAGCCGGCTGGACGATGTTACGCAATTATGTCCGGCCACGGTGACCGGGCTGAGCGCCGGCCAACAACACGCACAGGTCATGATCCGGCAGGATGATGGTGAGTTGCAGGTGCAGGCGGTGCTGGTGGTGGCGGCGGACGGTGCCGGCTCCCGCTTGCGCGAGCAGGCCGGTATACGCAGTCAGCGCAGGGACTACCGGCAGACTGCCATCGTTACCAACATCACGCCGCAACTGCCGCATAACCACAGCGCCTGGGAGCGCTTCACCGACACCGGTCCACTGGCATTGTTGCCGATGTCGCAAGGTCGCTGCGGCGTGGTGTGGACGGTGGCATCGGACCAGGCCGAGCGTGTGATGGCGTTATCCGATGATGAGTTCCTGGCGCAGTTGCAGGAGCGTTTCGGCAACCGGCTGGGTCAGTTGCAGCGCGTTGGCGTGCGCCAGGCGTGGCCCCTGCAACTGCTCAGCGCAACGCAATCCGTTGCGCCGCGGCTGGCGCTGATCGGCAATGCCATTCACACCCTGCACCCGATTGCCGGCCAGGGTTTCAACCTCGGCGCGCGCGATGTCGCGGCGCTGGCCGAGGTGCTGGTCGATGCGCTGCGTGGCGGGCAGGATCCCGGTGCTGCGCCGGTGCTGGCGCGCTATGCGGACTGGCGCGCGCGTGACCATCGCAACGTCACCATCTTCACCGATGGACTGGCGCGCCTGTTTACCCTGTCGCTGCCGGGGCTCGGTATCCTGCGCAGTGCCGGCATGCTGGCCTTCGACCTGTTCCCGCCGGCCAAGCGCATGCTGACGCGGTTGACCATGGGGCGTTCCGGCCGCACGCCGCGGCTGGCGCGCGGTTTGCCGTTGTAGCGTATGGAGCACAGCGAAGTCATCGTCGTGGGTGGGGGTGTGGTCGGCACCACCATGGCCTGTGCGCTCGGCACTGCCGGCATCACGGTCACGCTGGTCGAGGCGCATGCGCCGGTGGCCGCTGCCGCACAGCGCGATCCGCGCATGTTTGCCATCACGCGCGCCTCGGAACGAATCTTTCGCTCCCTGCAGGCCTGGGACGCCATGACCGCACAGGAGCATTGTGCCTTCACGGACATGGAAGTGTGGGACAGCACGGCCAATGGCTGCCTGCACTTCGACTGCGCCGAGCTGGCCGAACCCTGCCTGGGATACATCTTCGAGCCGTGTGTGCTGACCGCTGCGCTTGGACAACGCCTGCGGCAGCTGCCGTCGGTGCAGGTGCTGCAACCGGCTCATTGCCAGTCGCTGCAGGTTGAACAGGAGTGCGCCCGGGTAACCTTGCAGGACGGTCGGGTGTTGCAGGCCAGCCTGCTGGTTGCGGCAGATGGCGCGGGCTCACCACTGCGCAACATGCTCGGCATCCCGGTGCAGACCGAGGACTATCACCAGACCAGCCTGGTGGCGCTGGTGCAGACGGCACGGGCGCACCGCCATACCGCTTGGCAACGTTTTCTGCCGGGCGGTCCGCTGGCCTTCCTGCCGCTGGCCGATGGCTGGTGCGCCATCGTGTGGACGCTGCCGGCAGCCGAGGCCAGCCGCGTGCAGGCGCTCGACGCTGCTGCTTTCCAGGACGAACTGGCCGCGGCGTTCGAGTGGCGTCTCGGCGCGATAGTGGATTGCGGCCCGCGCGCGGCCTGGCCGTTGCGGTGTCAGCACGCGGAACACTATGTAACTGAACGCGCAGCGTTGATCGGTGATGCTGCACATGTGATTCACCCGCTGGCCGGGCAGGGGGTCAATCTTGGCCTGCTGGACGCCGCGGCGCTGGCCGAGGTCATTTGTGCCGCGCGTGCGCGTGGCCGTGATCCGGGCACATTGCGGAACCTGCGCCGGTTCGAGCGCTGGCGGCGTGGCGACAACCTGCTGATGATGTCCGCTATGACCGGCATCAACCGGCTGTTCAGCAATGCAAACCCGGCGCTCGGGCGCTTGCGCAGCAGCAGTCTTGACCTGGTCAATCGCGCAGCCCCGTTGCGCAACTTGCTGATGCGACACGCAATGGGACTGGAGGGTGATCTGCCGGCGCTGGCCCGCCCGGTCGTACCGGATAACGCCTCGGCCTGACATCCGCCCGTTTGCCGCGGCCCGCTTGCCACCGGTTATTGCAGGAGCGCTTATCAAGCGCGAAAAATCCCGGCACGGAGCCGATCGCGGTCGATGACCGCTCCTGCAGGTGTGTCTATTTAAGGTGTATCTATTGTTGTAGGAGCGCTTATCAAGCGCGAAAAATCCCGGCACGGAGCCGATCGCGGTCGATGACCGCTCCTGCAGGTGCGTCTATTCAGATGTGTCTATTGTTGTAGGAGCGCTTATCAAGCGCGAAAAATCCCCGCACGGAGCCGATCGCGGTCGATGACCGCTCCTACAAGGAGCTGTGGGGGGGGTGATTCTAGGAGCGCTTATCAAGCGCGAAAAATCCCCGCACCGAGCCAATCGCGCTCGCGGGCCGCTCCTGCAAATCCTTCTAATCATTGCGATTCCGGCCGGGGACGCAGCGGGTTCAGCCCGGGTCACTGCTGGATTGTCGCAGCGATCGCCCGGGCGGTGGCCGTCTTTCCCTGTGCTGGTCGGGGAATTTTCCGGATCGGCCCCGGCATTCTGGAACTCCCGCGCGCCGGGGAGTATATTTGCACCTCAACATTACTCTGCTGCGGGAGAGCGTGCCGGCCAGTATCCGGCACCGCCGAAGGCGCAACACGCCAGGAAACGCTCAGGCAAAAGGACTGTGGCAGATGTTGACTCTGGAGAGCGGTCGCTGCGCGGCCCACCGAAGGGGACAGGTGGAGGATGACTCACACCGACTCTCTCAGGTTACCGGACAGAGGGGCGACGGATAGCAGTTGCTGCCGTCGCCTTTTTTTATGTACAGGGAAAACAACACGGAAACCCTTATGGCCAACAAGACCCCTCTGTATGACGAACACGTCGCCGACGGCGGCAAGATCGTCGACTTCGCCGGCTGGGACATGCCGATCAATTATGGCTCGCAGGTCGAGGAGCACAACAACGTGCGCACCGACGCCGGTATGTTCGACGTTTCACACATGACCGTGGTCGACCTGACCGGCGCGCGTACCCGTGAATACCTGCGCTACCTGCTCGCCAATAACGTCGACCGCCTCAAGGAAAGCGGCAAGGCACTGTACAGCTGCATGCTGAACGAGCAGGGTGGCGTGATCGATGACCTGATCGTGTATTACATCCGCGACGATTATTACCGCATGGTGGTGAACGCCGGCACACGCGCCAAGGACCTGGCCTGGCTGGAACAGCAGTCGGTCGATTTCAGCGTCACCGTGACCGAGCGTCCGGAGCTAGCCATGATTGCCGTGCAGGGACCGAATGCCCGGGCCAAGACCCTGCCGCTGCTGCGCGATAGCGTGCGCGAGGCCGCTGCGGCACTGCAACCCTTTTATGGTGTGTTCGATGGCGAGTGGTTCATTGCACGTACCGGTTACACCGGCGAGGACGGGTTCGAGATCGTGCTGCCGGCTGAAGAAGCGGCGCATTTCTGGAGTCGCCTGCGTGCCGCCGGTGTACGGCCGACCGGTCTCGGTGCGCGCGATACGTTGCGGCTCGAGGCGGGCATGAACCTGTACGGTTCCGACATGGACGAGAGCATCACTCCGCTCGAGGCCGCACTGAACTGGACCATTGCCTGGGAGCCGGCCGACCGCGACTTCATTGGCCGCAAGGCGCTGGAGCGGGCACGTGCCGAAGGTGTCAGGCACAAACTGGTGGGCCTGCTGCTGGAAGACAAGGGTGTGCTGCGCAATCACCAGAAGGTGCTGGGCGGTTCCGGCGAAGGCGAAATCACCAGTGGCAGTTTCTCACCGACGCTGCAGCGCGCCATCGCCTTTGCGCGGGTGCCGAAGGATACCGGCGAGCACTGCCAGGTGGATATCCGCGGCAAGCTGCACAGCGCACGGGTGGTCAAGCCCCCGTTTGTGCGCAACGGCAAGGCACAAATCGAGCTATAAATTCCAAATCGTTCGAATACGTAACTATCTGCGAGGCAATCATGAGCAACATACCGGTTGAACTGAAATACGCAAAATCCCACGAGTGGGCGCGCCACAACGACGATGGCTCCATCACGGTCGGCATCTCCGACAATGCCCAGGACCAGCTCGGCGACATGGTGTATGTCGAATTGCCGGAAATTGGCCAGGCCGTGACGGCCGAAGAGGGCTGCGCCGTGGTCGAGTCGGTCAAGGCCGCATCCGATGTCTATGCGCCGGTATCCGGAGAAGTGGTCGAGGTCAACGAGGTGCTGGGCGACACGCCGGAACTGGTCAACCAGGACGCCTACGGCGCGGGCTGGCTGTTCCGTGTCCAGCCGTCCGATGCCGCTGAGCTGGATGCACTGATGAGTGGTGACACCTACGCCGAGTTTCTGGAAGACGAAGCACACTGAAACCCTGCCAGCGGTGGCCAGCCAGCCGCCGCTGCACCTGACCGGGAACCATTACGATCATGCCATTTATTCCGCACACTGAAGCCGATGTCAAAGACATGCTGGCCGCTATCGGCGCCAGCAGCATCGAGGACCTGTTTGACGAAATTCCCGCCAATCTTCGCATCGGCAAGCTGCACGGTGTGCCGGATGGTCTGAACGAACAGGAGGTTTCCCGCCTGATGCTGGAGCGCGCCGAGCGTGATGGCCGGCCGCTCTGTTTCATGGGCGCCGGTGCCTATGATCATCACGTCCCGGCGGCGGTCTGGGAGATCACCACGCGTGGCGAGTTCTACAGTGCCTATACGCCGTACCAGGCAGAAGCCAGCCAGGGCACGCTGCAACTGATCTACGAATTCCAGACCATGATGGCCGGTCTTACCGGGCTCGACGTGTCCAATGCGTCGTTATACGACGGCGCATCCGGGATGGCCGAGGCCGTGCTGATGGCCATCCGCGCCAACCGCAAATCGAAGTCGCACCGTGTCCTGGTGCCGACCACGGTGCATCCGCATTACCGCAAGACCACGCATACCATTGTGAAGAACCAGGGTATCGAGCTGATCGAGCTGCCGTACTGCCCGCAGGGCGGTCACACGCTGGCGGATGCGTTGCAGCCCTACGCGGGCCAGGACATTGCCGCACTGGTGATCCAGCATCCGAATTTCTTCGGCATCCTGGAAGAGGTCGATATGCTGACCGACTGGGCGCATGCGCAGGGAGCGCTGGTGATCGGTATTTCCAATCCGGTCTCGATGGCGTTGCTCAAGCCGCCGGGCAAATGGGGCAGTGCCGGGGCAGATATCGCCGTTGGCGAGGGACAGCCGCTGGGCGTGCCCATGATGGGCGGCGGTCCGTACTTCGGTTTCATGTGCTGCAAGAAAGACCTGGTGCGCCAGATGCCTGGCCGTATCGTCGGACGCACCATCGATCGCGACGGGCGCGATGGCTTTACCCTGACCCTGCAGGCGCGCGAGCAGCACATCCGTCGCTCCAAGGCGACCTCGAACATCTGTACCAACCAGGGCCTGCTGGTCACGGCAGCCACCATCCACATGTCGCTGCTGGGTGCAGAGGGCCTGAAACGGGTGGCGCAAAGCTGTCACGAGAATACCCGCAAGCTGGTAGCCGCACTGACGGCCAGCGATTGTGTCGAGCCGGTGTTCAACCGGCCGTACTTCCACGAGGCGCCGCTGCGCCTGTCCTTGCCGGTGGAAGGTGTGGCCCGTGCCCTGCATGCACACAACATCCTGCCGGGATATATCCTCGGCAAGGAATACCCGGAGCTGGGCGATGCACTGCTGGTGTGTGCCACGGAACTGCGCACCGATGCGGATATCGAGCTGTATGCCAGTCACCTCAACCGGGTGATCGCGGCGCAGACGCAGGCGGGGTGTCCGACACAGCCGAAGATGGCCTAGCAAACCGTTCCCTGGGTCATCCCCGCGCAGGCGGGAATCCAGGCAGCAGGCTATAGATGACAGGCAGCTGTCCTGGTATCGGTGGTAGTGAAGTCATGGAATCCGGCTGCAGGGCATTACCGGTGAAGGGATACCCTAGTGGAAATGAAACCAAGGAATTCAGGAGGTAGGAAATGGCGAAAATAACCCTGCAGGGGAATCCCTGTAACACGAACGGCGAGCTACCGGCGGTCGGCAGCAAGGCCCCCGATTTGCATCTGGTGGACGGCAAGCTGAATGATGTGCGCCTGGCCGATTTCGCCGGCAAGAAGGTGCTCATGAATATCGTGCCGAGCCTGGATACGCCGACCTGTGCGATCTCGACGAAAAAGTTCAACGAGCATGCCGCCGGCAGCGCTGACATGGTGATGCTGGTGATCTCTGCTGACCTGCCGTTTGCGCAGGGCCGCTTTTGCAGCGCCGAGGGTATCGATAACGTGATCCCGCTGTCGCTGATGCGTTCACGCGACTTTGCCAGGGATTACGGCGTGCTGATCACCGACGGTCCGCTGGCCGGCATTACCGCGCGCGCCGTGGTCGTGGTGGGTGCCGACGGCAAGGTGAAATACTCCCAGCTGGTACCCGAGATTGCCGATGAGCCGGATTACAAAGCGGCGCTGGCGGCAATGAAGTAAACAATTACCGTCATTGCGAGCGAGGTGAAGCAATCTCCTGAGGTTGGCACTGAACCAGGAGACTGCCGCGCCGCTGTCGCGGCCCGCAATGACACGAGACCGGATCCATTGCTCCATCGAGGCGAATGTATATGCTGATATTCGAACAATCCCGCAACGGCCGCCGCGCGCTGGCACAGGCACCGCACCAGGCAACCGCTACCCCGGATATTCCGGCTGGGCTGCTGCGCGAGCAACCGCCCCTGTTGCCGTCCGCATCGGAGCTGCAGGTGGTGCGTCACTTTACGCGCCTGTCACAGAAGAATTTTTCGATCGATACGCAGTTCTACCCGCTCGGTTCCTGCACCATGAAATACAACCCGCGTGCCTGTAACCGGCTGGCCATGCTGCCGGGTTTCCTGGCGCGGCATCCGCTGGCACCGGCGTCGATGGGGCAGGGTTTCCTGGCCTGCATGTTCGAACTGCAGGAGATGCTGAAGGAAGTGACCGGTATGCCGGCCGTGTCGCTGTGTCCGGCCGCCGGTGCGCAGGGCGAGTTTGCCGGCGTGGCGATGATCCGTGCCTACCATGACGCGCGCGGCGACAGCGAGCGCACCGAGATCCTGGTGCCGGATGCCGCGCACGGTACCAACCCGGCGACGGCCGTGATGTGCGGCTACCAGGTGCGCGAGATTCCGACGGACCGTAACGGTGACGTCGATCTGGATGCACTGCGCAAGGCCGTGGGTCCGAAGACCGCCGGGATCATGCTGACCAATCCATCGACGCTCGGTGTGTTCGAACGCCGCATCGAGGAGATCGCCGGCATCATTCACAAGGTCGGTGGCCTGCTGTATTACGACGGCGCCAACCTGAACGCGATTCTCGGCAAGGTGCGCCCGGGGGACATGGGCTTCGACGTCATTCACATGAACCTGCACAAGACCTTCTCCACGCCACATGGCGGCGGCGGGCCGGGTGCCGGTCCGGTGGGCGTCAGCAAGCGGCTGGAACCGTTCCTGCCGGTACCGGTAGTGGGTTTCGACGGTGACGAGTATTACTGGATTACCGAGGAGGTGCGGCCGCAAAGCATCGGCCGTCTGTCCGCGTTCATGGGCAATGCCGGGGTACTGATGCGTGCCTATATCTACGCACGCATGCTCGGACGCGAGGGTATGCATCGTGTCGCGGATTACGCCACGCTGAATGCCAACTACCTGATGGCACGGTTGTCCGCGGCCGGTTTTGACGTGGCCTTTCCGGGGCGTCGCGCCACGCATGAATTCATTGTTACCCTGAAGCGCCAGGACAAGACCTTGGGTGTGTCGGCGATGGATTTTGCCAAGCGGTTGCTGGATTACAACTACCACGCGCCAACCACTTACTTCCCGCTGCTGGTGCCGGAGTGTCTGCTGATCGAACCGACCGAAACCGAAACCAGGGAAGAGCTGGACGGATTCGTCGATGCCATGATCCAGATCCTCAAGGAAGCCGAGACCACCCCGGAACTGCTCAAGGAAGCACCGCACACGCTGCCGGTGCGGCGTCTGGATGATGTGCGTGCGGCCAAGCAGCTTGACCTGGCCTGGAGTCCGGCGGCGGAGTAGGCCGCCGCGCCGCATGGCAACCGACTCCGGCAATACCGGCCTGCGCCGGCTGATCCGTGCCGCCGGCTATTCTTGGCTCGGGTTGTGTGCCGCGTTCCGCCACGAAACGGCATTTCGCCAGGAGGTTGCGCTCAGCGCAGTTCTGTTACCGCTGGCCTGGTGGCTCGGTGCGAGCGGCATGGAACGGGCCATGCTGGCGGGCAGCTGGATGCTGGTGCTGTTGTTCGAACTGGTCAACTCGGCAATCGAGGCGGTCGTTGACCGCATCGGGCCGGAGCAGCATGAACTGGCCGGGCGTGCCAAGGATATCGGTTCGGCTGCAGTGCTGATTGCCATCCTCAACGCCATCGCGGTATGGGCGCTGGTGCTGGTCGAGTAACGCGCAACATCCGCAGCGCCGAAGTGACGGTAATTCCGCACCTGCCTGCATGGCACGACTGAATATTTCCGCAGACACCTAAAGGAACCCACCCATGACTGCACTGATTTGTGGATCTTTTGCCTTCGACACCATCATGGTGTTCCCTGATCAATTCAAGAACCATATCCTGCCCGACAAGGTACATATGCTGAACGTCTCGTTCATGGTGCCGGACATGCGCCGCGAGTTCGGTGGCTGTGCCGGGAATATCGCCTACAACCTGAAGCTGCTGGGTGGTGACCCGGTTCCGATGGGTACGGTCGGGAATGATTTCGCGGCTTATGCGGAGTGGATGGATCGTCACGGTATCAGGCGCAATCATGTCACGATGCTGGATGACGCCTATACGGCGCAGGCATTTATCACCACCGACATGGATGACAACCAGATTACCGCGTTCCATCCGGGTGCGATGAATGCCGCACATGTAAACCGGGTCGAGGATGCCAAGGGCATAACCCTCGGCATTGTCTCGCCGGATGGCCGCCAGGGCATGATCGAGCATGCTGCACAGTTTGTTGACCGCGAAATTCCGTTCGTGTTTGATCCGGGACAGGGCCTGCCGATGTTCGGCGGCGATGAACTGATGACATTCATCGCCCAGGCCAGCTGGATCAGTGTCAACGATTACGAGCTGCAGCTGATGCAGGAGCGCACCGGGTTGTCACCGCATGAAATCGCCGATCATGTCGAGGCGCTGATCGTGACGCTGGGTGCCGAAGGTTCGCACATCTACACGGATGGTCGCCGCATCGATATACCCGCTGCCCCGGCGCGTGAGCTGACTGACCCGACCGGATGCGGCGATGCCTACCGTGGCGGGCTGTTATTCGGCCTGTTGCAGGGACTGGACTGGGAAATAACCGGACGTATCGCCGCCCTGATGGGTGCGATCAAGATCGAACATCACGGCACCCAGAATCACCGCTTTACGCGCGACACGTTTCAGACGCGTTTCCAGGACAGCTTTGGCTTGGAAATGCCGGATGTAATGTACCGCTAATCATTGGCCCGGCACGGAGCCATTCGCGGTCGATGACCGCTCCTGCAAGGAGCCGGGGGGTTGATTGTAGGAGCGCTTATCAAGCGCGAAAAATCCC
>CAJQOV010000011.1 GCA_905480065.1 uncultured Gammaproteobacteria bacterium
CGTCCCAGTCACCCTTGGCGGAGCCGTCACTGCGCTGGATATAGGGTTTGAGTGTTACCGTGAAACCGATGTGCTTGAGCGCATCCTGGAACTTTTGCTGTTTGTCATCCGTGCGCCGGGTGGCATAGGCGGTGGCCGCAACGATCTCGCCCTCGGCGCTGATGCGCTGCCAGAATTTGCGGTAATCAAACTGGCGGGCGTAGGCCTGGCGCGTGGTGTAGTAGATGTTCTGTACATCGACGAAAATCGCGATTCTGTTCACAACCGGGCCTGTGGGTGACGTGACTTGCAGCGCGCCGAGGATAACACGCCGGCGCCCGGCCAGTGTCCGCAACGCCGGGCCTGGCACACTTGCGCACCCGCGAGCCGATTGCGCTGCCCGTCCTGTAAATATCCCTGCATAGCAACGGTCTGCGACACTGGCCGGGTGTGCCGGCGGTGTTGGGCGCGGCGTACATGCATGGCAGCGTGCTGCTGACGGGCTGGCAAGTGATCCGATCCTGAGCGTTGCCGGGAAAACGGGTACAATGCAACGGATGACTACCCCTCATTTCCCGTCGGCAGCAGCATTCCACGATCCTTCACCCGCGCCAGACTTGCGCTATTCCCCGTGCGCGACAGACTTCCACCAGACCCTGCAGCGTGTGTTTGGTTTTTCCAGCTTTCGTCCGCAGCAGCTGGCCATCATCGATGACCTGATTGCCGGCCAGGACGCCTTTGTGCTGATGCCGACCGGTGGCGGCAAGTCGCTCTGTTTCCAGATTCCTGCCCTGCACCGGGCCGGCGTGGCGGTGGTGGTATCGCCGCTGATCTCGTTGATGAAGGACCAGGTGGACGCGCTGCTGGCCAACGGCGTGGCGGCGGCCTGCTACAACTCCGCGCAGGGTGCGCAGGCGGCGCGCGAGGTGCTGGCCCGGTTGCATGCGCATGAGCTGGACCTGCTGTACATCAGCCCGGAGCGCCTGATGAGCGCTGCCTTCCTGGAACGGCTGGCGGAGATCGACATCGCCCTGTTCGCCATCGACGAGGCCCACTGCGTGTCCCAGTGGGGCCATGATTTCCGTCCCGAGTACCAGCAGCTGGGTGCGCTGCGCGACCACTTTCCGGGCATCCCGCTGGTGGCGCTGACCGCCACGGCCGATGCGCAGACGCGCGAGGATATCGTGCGCGTGCTCGGACTTGGCGCGGCCCGTCGTTATGTGAGCGGTTTTGACCGCCCCAACATCCGCTACACGGTGCTGGAAAAGCACAAGCCGTTTGATCAGTTGCAGCGTTTCCTGGACAGCCGCACCGACCAGGCCGGCATCGTCTATGCGCTGAGCCGCAAGCGGGTGGAGGAGGTGGCCGGGAAGCTGCAGGCCCGGGGTATGCGCGCCGCCGCCTACCATGCCGGTCTGCCGGCCGCCGTGCGCCAGCAGGTGCAGGAGGATTTCCTGCGCGATGAACTGCAGGTCGTGGTCGCAACCGTGGCATTCGGGATGGGCATCGACAAGCCGAATGTGCGCTTTGTCGTGCATTACGATGTGCCGAAACATATTGAAGGCTACTACCAGGAGACCGGTCGGGCCGGGCGCGACGGCCTTGACGCCGAGGCGCTGCTGCTGTTCGGTGCGCAGGACGTGGGCACGGCACGGCGCCTGATCGAGAACAACGACAACCCGGAACAGAAACGTATCGAGCTGCACAAGCTGAACGCCATGGTCGGCATGGCCGAGAGTGTGACCTGCCGGCGCCGGGTGCTGCTCAACTATTTCAGCGAACGCCTGGAGCAGGACTGTGGCAACTGCGATGTGTGCCTGAACCCGCCGGAACAGTTCGATGCCACGGAGGACGCCCGCAAGGCGCTGTCCTGTGTCTACCGGGTCGGGCAGCGCTTTGGCGTCGGCTATGTGGTGGAGGTGTTGCGCGGTGCCGATAACGAGCGCATCCGTTCCTTCCAGCACCACCAGCTGTCCACCTACGGGCTGGGCAGCGATCGCAGCGAGCAGGAATGGACCTCCATCATTCGCCAGCTGATTCACCATGGCTACCTGGTCCAGGACATCGCCAACTATTCGGTGCTGAAGCTCACCGAGGCCGCCCGGCCCCTGCTGCGTGGTGAACATGGTTTGCAGCTGGCCAGGCCGCGTATTCATGAACAGCTGAAGAAAAAACGCCCGCGCATGGATGCGCTGCAGGGGCCCTATGATGAGCTGCTGTTTGATCAACTGCGCGAGTTGCGCAAACGCATCGCCGACGCACAGGGTGTGCCGCCCTACATCGTATTTGGTGATGCCACCCTGGTGCAGATGGCGCGCGACAAACCGACGGACGCAGCGGGGCTGCTGAATATTATCGGCGTAGGGCAGCACAAGCTGGCTAAATACGGCAGCGAATTTCTCAACAGCATTGCCCTGTACGCCCTGTAAACGCAGACTTGATAACCGGAAACCCCATGACCGAAGCTGCCGCGCGCGTTACTCCGACCGGGATTAAACTGCACAGGAAATCCCGACTGCTGGAGATCAGTTTCTCGGATGAGCAGTGCTTCATGTACCCCTGCGAGTACCTGCGCGTGTTCGCGGCCAGCCAGGGGCAGGGGGAGGCCGGCCTGGTCAGCGGCAAGCAGCGGGTCGAGATCACGCAGCTCGAACCGCAAGGCACCGAAGCGCTGCAGCTAAGCTTCGACGACGGCTTCACCGCCACGCTGGACTGGCAGGCCTTGCACGAACTGGGTGTCAATTACGAGTCCAACTGGCAGGGCTATCTGCAGGCGCTGCAGGACAATCATCTGCCACGCGAGGAGGATCGCGTCACCGCCGCAAACGGAAAAGTCACCATCAAGCTGGTGTATTTTATCCAGCTGGCAAAACTGACTGGCAAGGATGAAGAGCAGGTCGAGTTGCCGCCAGCAGTCACCAATGTCGAAACCCTGCTGTCCTGGATGTGCACCAGGCGGCCGGGCTGGGAGACGGCGTTTGCGCCTGACAGGGTGCAGGTCACCGTGAACCGGCATTTCAGCGAGCCGTTCACGCGCATCGAGCACGGTGACGAGGTGGCGCTGGTGCCGCGGGCGGTCCAGTCTTGAGCGGGCGCAGCCGGTGTCCGGGCCCTGATCGGGCGGGCACATGCCGGCGCGCCGACCCGTGGCAGCATTGCGCGGCGCGCTGGCAAATGCGCAAGCCGGTGGTTGCTGCCCGCTGCAGTGGAATGGTGCATGGCCTCTGACGTTCTCGATTCGGTGTTCGCTTATCACCAGTCGAGCAAGCATCGTTTCGAAGCCTTCGCGCCGGGGCCGGGCTACCTGGACTGGGCCACGCAACCGGACCCGTTCCGCCGCTATGCCGGGGCGCGGCTGATTACCCTGGAGCAGGTGCCGCCGACCGCGGCACCCCTGTTCGACTCCATCTTCACCCCGGGTTCACTGCCGGCCGCGTCAGCGGTGAATCACCACACGATCTCGCAATTGTTCTTCGACAGCCTGGCGCTGTCTGCATGGAAGAGTGCCGGTGCGAATCGCTGGGCGCTGCGCGTCAATGCCTCCAGCGGCAATCTCCACCCGACCGAGGGCTACCTGGTGTGCGGGCCGCTCGCGGGGCTGTGTGAGCGACCGATGGTCGCTCACTATGCGGCGCAGGAACATGCGCTGGAGGTGCGGGCCGAATTCGACCCCGAGCTCTGGAAATCCCTGTGCGCGGGGTTCCCGCCGGGAACTTTTTTCATCGGCCTGGGCTCGATCCACTGGCGCGAGGCATGGAAGTACGGCCAGCGCGCCTTCCGTTACTGCATGCATGACGCTGGACATGCGCTGGGTGCCGTGAGCATGGCGGCGGCAGGGCTCGGCTGGCACACGCGTCTGATCGATACTGTCGGGACGGAACAACTCGCCTGCCTGCTGGGTACGTCGCAGGTGCACGCTGCCGAGGTGGAAGAGCCGGATATGCTGATCGCATGCCTGCCGGTGCGCCCGTCGTCCCCGTTGCCGGAAATTGCCGCAGACAGCTTGTCCTCATTCGCAGCGCTCGACTGGCAGGGGCGGCCGAATCCGCTCAGTCCGTCGCACGTGGACTGGGGCATGGCAACGATTGCCACGCAGGTCCGCAAGCCGCACGGGACCTGTGTGTATGAGTCATTTGTCAGCCCGCTGCAATCCTGGTCACCACCGCCACGCACGGTCGCGCTGCGCCGGGTGATCCGGCAGCGGCGCAGTGCCGTGGCCATGGACGGGGAGACCCGCATTTCCAGTACCACGTTTTACCGCATGCTGGACCGCACGCTGGCCGTCCCCGGGAGAGCACCGTTCGACACGCTGCCCTGGAAATCACATCTGCACCTGGCGTTGATGGTGCACCGCGTGGACGGGGTGCCGCCGGGGCTGTACCTGCTGGTGCGTGACCCCGCGCAGCGCGAAATACTCGACCAGGCGCTCACCGAGGCCGATCCGTGGCACCAGCCGCCCGGTTGCCCGCCGACATTGCCGCTGTATTGCCTGATAGAACGCGATACCCGCAACGCGGCGCGCGAGATTGCCTGCCGCCAGGACATCGCCAGCGACGGCTGTTTCAGCCTGGCGATGCTGGCGGAGTTCGATGCCCCGCTACACCGCTATGGCCCGTGGTTTTACCCGCGCCTGTACTGGGAAGCGGGCGTGATTGGCCAACTGCTCTATCTCGAGGCCGAGGCGGCGGGCATCCGCAGTACCGGCATCGGCTGTTACTTCGACGATCCGATGCACGAGGTGCTGGGGCTCAGCGGCCGCCGCTTCCAGGACCTGTATCACTTCACCGTGGGCGGCCCGGTGGAAGACACCCGGCTGACCACGCAACCGGCCTACAG
This sequence comes from uncultured Gammaproteobacteria bacterium, assembly GCA_905480065.1. Lineage (GTDB taxonomy): Bacteria > Pseudomonadota > Gammaproteobacteria > UBA9214 > UBA9214 > UBA9214. Next base: position 4,816 of record CAJQOV010000011.1, read on the forward strand.
ATGAGCAGGGCAGGCGTCATCTCGTCGCCATCGACTCCGAGACGCGACCCGCAACGGGTACGGTGCCAGCACAGGGTTATCCAGTGGGCAATGGCGAACCTGCGAGGGCGCCGGGGGGTAGTGCCGCGGTGTTGTCTCAAATGACGTATTTCAAGGCCTCGACTGTCAGGCTCAATTGCACGTCGCTGTTCACCAGCGTGGATAGACCGGTCATGCCAAACTCGAACCGGTTGATCGTCGTGGTGGCCTTGACCAGGATCTTCTGGGTCTTGCCGATGCGGGTCCCGTTCACCGGTGTTACGGTAACTTCGAACTGGACCGGTTTGGTAATGCCCAGCAAGGTCAGGTCGCCGGACAGCAAGGCCGTGTCGGAGCCGGTCCAGTGAAATTCGTGACTGATGAACCGGATTTCGGGGTAGTGTTCCACGTCGAAGAACTGCTCACCCTTGATCATGTTGCGGATGACGAGACCCTCGGTATCCAGGCTTGATGTCTTGATCATCACCATGGTCTGACCGTCTGCGTGGTCACCGGTCTTGAGCGCCATGCCGCCCTGAAAGTCATTGAAATGGCCTTCAATATGCGACACCTTGTTATCGACGTAGAAGCTGACCTGGGAAGTGCCTCGATCGATGCGGTACAGATAACCTTCCCGCGCCGCAGAAAGCATCGTCTCCAGCAAGGAGCTATCGACCGTGCCGTCCCGGAAGGGCGCACAGACTTCCGGCTCTTGCGCAGCCAGCAGGCCAGAAAAGGCCAGCAAGCTCACCATGGCAAGCGTTCGGGTGCAAAATCTTCTTATCATAAAAATACATACCTCCTTGTTATGACGGGAAAAATATAATATCAGAATATAAGTAAATTATGTAATATAAATATTCTACGGATTGCCACACAGGTTGGTTCCCCGGTCGATTGGCCAAAGGTATAGAAAACCGCGTTGGCGGACGGGTTTTTGTGTAGGGGGAAATACCTGCAAGTTGCTGGAAAACAGGACTCATGCCCACTGGTGACAGACAAGGGCGGCAGCCCCGGTCTATGTGCAGGGAGTCCCCGGAGTATCACGACAAGCAGCCGTCCGTGGCAGGTTCAACCGGCAACACAGTAGCCCGGCATGAAAATACCGGTCCCGACCGAATGGTGGGCAGGATGTCTTCACGGCAAGCTAGCGGGCGCATCGGGCAGAAAGCGGGTTTGCGCGAAACCGGTTACAACGGGATGATGGCGCTACCCCACGGAAACGGAACGCCAGAACGCCATGAGCGAGAACCCGACACGACTGGTTTGCCTCATCAGCCAATACTGGCGCTTTCAGGATCTCTGTCAGGTTGCCGTGGGCGGCCCGCTGGAAGTCCCCCGGATGGCCACGCAACCGGCCTGCACGCAATGAATCAGTTTGTCGCCATCGACTTTGAAACTGCCAGCTACAGTCGTGCCAGTGCCTGCGCGCTGGGGTTGGTGCAGGTGGCGGAAGGCAGGATCATTGCGGAAAAAACCCTGCTGATCCGGCCGCCGCAGCGCCGCTTTCACTTTACCTATATCCACGGACTGGGCTGGGAAGATGTCAGGGAGGCGCCGACCTTTGCGGAGTGCTGGGACGTGATTGACGGCTTTATCGCGCAGGCGGATTTCCTGGCCGCACATAACGCACCGTTTGATCGCGGGGTACTGCAGGGCTGCTGTGAACACTATGGCATCGCGCTACCGGAGCGGCCGTTTGTCTGCACGGTGCAACTGGCCAGAAGACAGTGGGAGATATATCCCACCAAGTTGCCGAACGTGTGCGATTACCTCGATATTCCCCTGAATCATCACGAGGCAGGTTCGGATTCCCGCGCCTGCGCACAAATCGTGATCGCGGCAGAGCGTGCCGGGTGGCGGTTCTGAAAGTGCCCGCGGATTCCTGTATGTACTGGAATGAGTCTGTGGTGGATGGTGCTGGTCACGGATCCAGGGCAGGGGCAGTCGCGCCGGGGACGGTGGTCTCCGGTGCTGCCTGGTATTGCGGCGTGGTGTCGCCAACCAGGGTGTAGCCACTGATCTCCGTGATAACCAGTTTGCCGTTTTCCTGTTCGTAGGTGGCGTACTCGCGGACCCGGCTGGTCATCTGCTGACTGTCCCTGAACATGTTCTCGGTTACGGTCGAGTACGACTCTGCGCTCAGGCCGTCTGCAGTAACATGGATCTCGGTGTCATCGCGCTGGTAACTGTATGCCGCGATATCTGTCCAGCCTTCCTCGATCAGCTGCAGGTATTGCTGCTTGTCGAGTCTGACCTTGGCCATCCATTTCTTGTAAACGAACTCGATGACTTTTTCGAATTCATCACCCAGGTATTCGCCGATACCGGCTGTATCGCGGTTCATCGCCGCGGCATCGGTAGTGTCGATCACCTGCAGGACCATGGCTTCGGTAATCCGCTCATCTGCCTGGACCGGGAGTATCAGCGACAGGGATAGCAGGATGATGCTGCGTGTATTGTTCATAGTATCGTTCTCCTGCGCCGGCTCGAGGACGGCTGCTGGAGGTTGCAGGCGCAGCACGGGTCGTAACAACGCCAGGTTCATTACAGCATCGACCGGTACGCCAGCGTAATTGGACAAAAGTACGTGTCTCGAACAGGCAGGACTCGGTACCCCTGTCATTGCCTGCTGGTTTGCGGTGACCGGAAGCGCCCGTGTTCCTTGACACAATCCGGAAACGGTCTTGTTTCCTGGAGCGGTCGGTGGCGTCCACTGCCGCCCGGTTTTCGGTGTTACAGGCGAGCGGCAGGGGGGCGAATTGCCTGTCCCGTGCCATCCTTGTCGGCGGCTGCGGGCCTGCTGTGCAGCCGTTCCTGTATTCCCGCCGTTTTGCGCTATGATGGCGATATCATTGACCGGGCACGCCATGCGCGGGATGCGATAACAACAGCAGGAGGGCTATCCGCATGCGGCCAGTAGCCGGTGAAGATTCGAGTGATGCCCATACCCCGCTCGCGTACGTCATCAGCCATCCGTGGCGCTTTCTGTTCGCGGTACTGAAGGGTTTTCGCGATAACCAGGGGCTGCTGCTCGCCGGCGCCGTCGCCTATTACACCCTGTTGTCGATCGTGCCGGTGTTTGCGCTGGTGCTGATCGTTTTGTCCCAGTTTGTGGAACAGGAACTGCTGCTCGAGACCGTCTCGGCCATGCTGGCCCTTGCCGCGCCTATCCGTTCGGAAGAACTCGCGATGCACCTGCAGGTATTCCTGTCGCACTGGAAGGTGATCGGTACGGTAGGCGTGCTGCTGCTGCTGTTTTTCAGCTCGCTGGCGTTCGCGGTGCTGGAGAATGCCATGGCAATGATTTTTTTCCACCGCCGCGTGAATCACAGTCGTCACTACCTGGTGTCGGTGTTGCTGCCGTATGCCTATATCCTGTTGCTGGCTGCGGGTTTCCTGGTGGTGAGCCTGATGGCGGGCTGGCTCAACCAGCACAGCAGCGCCACGCTCAAGCTGGTCGGTCTCGATTTGAGCATGAGCAGTTCCACGGCAGCCATCCTCTACCTGCTCGGTGTGCTGGGCGAGGTGTTGCTGCTGACTTCGGTGTACCTGGTCATGCCGCTCGGGCAACTGGCCTGGTCACATGCGCTGGTCGGCGGGGTCGTGGCAACGGTGTTGTGGGAGATTACGCGCCACCTGCTGATCTGGTATTTCACTACGCTGTCATTTGTCAGTATCATCTACGGCTCACTGGCGACCACCATCATTATCCTGCTCAGTTTTGAATTTGCCGCTGTCATCCTGTTGCTTGGTGCGCAGGTGATCGCAGAATACGAGCGCATCGATCATGGCGGTGTGACGCCGCGGACCTTGTAATACCACCCGGAGGGAAATTTTCGTGTCTCAACCACAATCGATATTCGACAAGGCCGTTGCGCTGATCGATGCCGCCAACACAGAGGACCCGAACCGGGTTTCGGCCGATGGCAAGGACTGGCCGAAGGAACTGCTCTATTCACACCGCATGGCCGACATGTTGCAGCGCTTTGCACCCGACGCGGATGACGCGATGAAACTGGCCATCCGCGCGCAGCATATCCAGCGCTGGAAATCGCCGCGTGACAACTATCCGATGGACCGTATCGGCTACCTGCAATGGCGCAAGGATCTGTACAAGTTCCACGCACAGACTGCGGCGGACCTGCTGCAGCAGGCGGGGTACGGTGAGGAGGAGCTGGACCGGGTGCGCAAGGCGGTGGCCAAGCTGCAGATCAAGGAAAACCCGGATACACAGCTGCTGGAGGATGTCACCGACCTGGTGTTCATCGAGCACTACATGCTCGAGTTCGCCGGCAAGCATCCCGAATACGGCGAGGAAAAATGGCTGGATATCGTGCGCAAGACCTGGAAAAAGATGTCTGAACCGGCGCAACAGTTTGCGCTATCGGGTGGCGTGAAGTTGCCGGAGCCGTTGATCCCGCTGATCCAGAAGGCGGTGGCGGGGTAACGGGCGGTCATCGACCGCGAATGGCGCTGGTGTGAAATATATCGCGCTTGATAAGC
>CAJQOV010000012.1 GCA_905480065.1 uncultured Gammaproteobacteria bacterium
TGTAGGAGCGCTTATCAAGCGCGATCAAACTGGCTCACCACTGAACACTGGAGGTGCAACATGCAGCGAACAATAAGGCAGGTGATTCATGCGCGTCGCCAGCTCGAGGGCGGTGGTTTCCAGGTACGGCGTCCGTTGCCCGCGGCCGGTATGCGCACGGTTGATCCGATCCTGCTGATCGACGAGATGGGCCCGGTGGATTACCGCCCGGGTGAGGCGGTGGGTGCGCCGGATCATCCGCACCGCGGTTTCGAGACCGTGACCTATATGCTGGCCGGTGAATTCGAGCACCGTGACTCGGCCGGTCATGCCGGCCGCATCAATCCCGGCGACGTGCAATGGATGACAGCCGGACGCGGCGTGGTGCACTCGGAGATGCCTTCGGCACAGATCATGCGCGATGGTGGCCTGGTGCACGGCTTCCAGATCTGGGTCAACCTGCCGGCGCGCCTGAAAATGACTGCGCCGCGCTACCAGGAAATCGATGCGGCACGCATCCCGGAGGCGCGCAGCGCGGACGGACTGGCGCGGGTGCGGGTGATTGCCGGCGAGGCACTGGGTGTAACTGCGCGCATTGATACCCATACACCGTTCGTTTACCTGCACTGGATCCTGCAACCGGGCGCAGCGGTGCAGCAGCCGTTAGCGGCGGACCACAACGGTTTGCTGTATGTCTTTCAGGGTGAAATCGAGGCGGCCGGAACGGCGCTGAAAGACGGCCAGATGGGTGTGCTGGGGGCGGGTGACACGATTGCATTCACAGTCCCGGAAACGGCAACCGGCGAGACGCATATGCTGCTGCTCGGCGGTGTGCCGCTGAATGAGCCAGTCGTGCAGCACGGCCCGTTTGTGATGAATACCGAGGCGGAGATCAGCCAGGCGATCCGTGACTATCAAATGGGGCGGATGGGACAGATACAGCACTCGTAGGCAGTCTGTCGCTCGACAGTAGGGGATCCCTGTCCCGCAGGCAGGGCTGTTCTGGTGTACCTGCCCCGGCGATCAGGCGCGCGACACGTACTCGCCAGTACCGGTATTAACCTTGATAACTTCGCCCGTGCCCAGGTATTCCGGCACCTGGACCACCAGCCCGGTCGCCAGGGTGGCGGGCTTGGTGCGGGAGGAGGCGGAAGCGGCCTTCATGCCCGGCGCTGTTTCCGTGATTTCCAGGGTCACGGTGGCCGGCAGTTCGATGCCGAGGATAGCGCCGTCGACGATCATGGCGAGCAAGCCGTCCAGGTCCTCGCCGAGGTACAGCAGTTCCTCTTCGAGGACATCCGTACCCAGTGTGTACTGTTCGTAGCTTTCCTTGTCCATGAAGGTGCAGCCATCGCCATCCCGGTACAGGTACTGTACCGGGCGGCGCACAAACTCGACCTGCTGGACGTTGTCATCACCCTTGAAGCGGTTCTCGTACTTGCTCTTGCTGACGATGTCGTAGCCGCGCACCTTATAGAGTGTGCTGCCGCTGCGTGAAGACGGACTCTGCACGTCCAGTGACTTGATCACGATGTTGCGGCCATCCACATCGATGACCATGCCTTTTCTGAGTTCGGTGGCTTTCATGCGTCAGTCGAAATCAATCGTGGTGATGATGACCATCCGGTCCGTGTACGTGACCATGTTCCATCTCTTCCGCAGTGGCCTCGCGCACGGCCAGGATCTTGACCTCGAAGTTGAGCTGTACACCGGCCAACGGGTGATTGCCATCGACGGTTACGGTAGCCTCGTCAACGTTGGAGACCATGACTACGATGTTCTGTCCGTCCGGGCCCTGGGCATGGAACTGCATGCCTGGCTCGATATCGACGTCGTCCGGAAACATTTCGCGCGGTACCGACTGGATACGCTCATCGTCACGCACACCGTAACCCTGTTCGGGCGCTACCGTGACGGATAGTTCGTCACCGGCAATCTTGCCGGTCAGCGAGATTTCCAGGCCGGGGATGATATTGCTGGCACCATGCAGGTAGCAGAAGCTGCCGTCGGTGGATTCGTCGATGATTTCGTTGTTGTCGTCTTTCAAAGTGTAGGCAAGGCTAACCACCCGGTTGTCCTGAATCTGCATGGCGTGCTCCTGTACAATTGTCGTGTGCCGTTGGGGTGAGCCGGCGATACTAGCACAGCGAACCGGAATTGTGCCTGGCCGGGCTGGAATTTTACGGGATAATACCGGTATGGAATGGCAGGTTTATATCATTCTCTGTACGGACGAATCGCTCTACACCGGCATTACCAATGACCTGGTGCGACGACTCTCGCAGCACGGCGGCAAGCGTGGTGCGAAGTATTTTCGCGGACGCCAGCCGCAGCGGGTGGTGTATCTCGAAGCGGGGCATACTCGCAGTTCCGCCAGCCGGCGCGAGGCGGAGATCAAGAGACTGCCGCGGGCAGCGAAGCTGGCGCTGGTTGCCGGTTCAGTCATGCCGGGCTGATCGGCGCATGGCAGGCAGGTGCCGATGCAAGGGCATGATTCCACGCTGCTGCAGCGCGTTGCCAGACTACACCGCGCAGCAACCGGTCTGTCACGGCAATAGCAGTTCAACTCCCGGTGATTTCCGGGGCGTCCGCACGACCTGGTTGCCTGCGCAGAAGTGCAGCGGGAATATGCGCTGCCGGTTCGGGTGATGTGCGGGTGGGTAGCCCGTGTGGCGGTACTGTAACGACCGGTAATCAGCTGTCCGTTGCGGGCGGCTCCGCTTTAGGTGACGAACCAGCGCGTACAACCTTCTTTTTTGGTTCCAGCGTGAACCAGTCATCCCGGGTGATTTCGTGGAAATAGTCCGCTTCCTCGATCAGCAGCCTCGAAGTAGTGGCGGGGACGGCGGCAATTTCCACGCGTACGCCTTCCGACTTGAGGTGGATGACCAGTTCTACATAGTCGGAGTCACCGGACATGATAATGATCGTGTCGACCTTGTTAGCCAGCTGGGTAGCCTTGATCGAAAGCGGGATATCCGCACTTTTATGGCAAGGGCGCACCGAGCCGTGATAATTGGCATGCAGGCGCTCCCTGAGCTTGGAGGAAATCTGCTTGCCCTCGCGGAAATACACCAGCCGGTTCAGGCCGCGGTTGCCGAGCAGTCGCGGCACCAGGGTGTCGAAATTAAGCATGGTGTTCGGCTTGTTGGTTTCCGAGTGAATGCTGCGCTCGATGTTGTTGCCGTCCACCAGGATGGCGACGGACTGGCTGATATGTACCGGTGCGTTCTCGTTGGTACTCATGGGCAGTAGTTCCTGGAGCAAGGCGTTTTGCGTGGCTGCATTGTACAATGTGCACCAGTCTGTTTGTACAAGCATGAACAACCGGAGAAATCGATGATGGGTTATGCACTGTTACTGCACCTGCTGGCGGCAACGATCTGGGTGGGGGGGATGTTCTTCGCGTACATGGCACTGCGACCGGTAGCCGCCAGTCAGCTGGACCCACCCGTGCGCCTGGCATTATGGGCGGGCGTGTTCAGCAAGTTCTTCCCCTGGGTGTTTGCCGCGATTGCAACCTTGCTGGTGACCGGCTACTGGATGGTGTTTTCGTTCTACGGAGGATTCGACGCAGTGGGTCTGCACGTGCACATCATGCTCTGGAGTGGTTACGCCATGATGGCGATCTTCCTGCACGTATTCTTTGCGCCGTTCAGGCGTCTCAAGCGGGCAGTTGCCAGTACGGACTGGCCGGCCGGCGGCAGAGCCCTGGCGCAGATTCGTGTGCTGATCGGGGTCAACCTGCTGATCGGATTGCTGGTGCTTTCCGTTGCCTCGGGCGGTCGGTATCTGCTGTAGGCGCTTGCCGTGGCGTGCTTGTGCGTCTACGCTGGTACTGGGGGACGCACTATTTCTGAACTATTGCATGGAGTGAATAACCATGACAACGATTGCAAAGGGCACGGAAATTTCAGATTTCCCGTATGCGCCGCATGGCTGGTCGCCGGCCGCTGCAGTACGGAATGCAGAGGAAGTCGGATTGCATCCGGGCGAGCCTCACTGGGAAGTGATCCGGGCCCTGCAGGAATTCTTTGCCCGGCATCATGAGGAGCCGGGAATCCATATCCGCGAATTGCATGATGCGCTGGATGAATGCTTTCACCAGCGGGGTGGTATGAAATACCTGTATGAACTGTTTCCCGGTGGACCGATTCACCAGGGCTGCCGACTGGCAGGATTGCCGGTGCCGGCCGGCAGTGTCGACCCCGGTTTTGGCAGTGTCCAGTAACCAGCTTGCCGTGAGCTCTGGCGGTAATTCCGGATACCACCCGCGTACCTGGTGAGGCGTGTTGCAACTCATCCAGGTCAACAATAAACCGCTGCACCTGTTGGTCAGTCCGGCGGCGCAACGTGCGCTGGCACAACGCAGTGCGGGCCTGTTTCTGGAGCTTGAGTTATATTTCAGCTGCCTGGTACGCAAGCGCGTCCACATCCGGGAAAACGTATCCGGCACGGAGTTTCACCCCTTGACAGATAATTTGTTCGTGCGCTTTCGCCCGGTCGTCACGCAGACCTGTGCCATGCGCGAAATCGAGGTCGACAACCCGCCGGTACAGGATATGCCGATGGTTCATGCGGAACGCTATTTTCCGCACTGGCTGACGCTGGACTACCGTGCCGGACAGTGGCTGGCCGAATTCGGTTATGCCACTCCGCCCGGGTAATCCCTGTGACACCCAGAGACGTGCTGGAATTCTGGTTCGCGGAGGAGTCGCGACAACGCTGGTTCAGTTCGACTGCTGCATTCGATCGGCAGGTGCAGGACCGGTTCGAAATGCTCTGGCAACAGGCGGGTGCCGGCGAGTTATCGGCCTGGGAGAGTACTCCGGAAGGTGCGCTGGCACTGGTTATTGTGCTGGACCAGTTTCCGCTCAACATGTATCGCGGCGAGGCGTTGCAGTTCACTACCGAGGCGCAGGCGCGTGCCGTGGCCGGACGTGCCATTGAACAAGGGTTTGACCGGCAGATTCCCCATGAGCGGCTGGCGTTTCTGTATTTGCCCTATATGCACAGCGAGTCACTGGTCGACCAGGACAGGTCGGTGATGTTGTTGTCACAAGCCGGTATGGAACAAAACCTGGTGTTCGCACGCGGGCACCGCGAAATCGTACGCCGCTTCGGACGTTTCCCGCATCGCAACCGCTACCTGGGGCGCGACAGTTCACCGGAGGAGCTTGTCTGGCTGGCATCTGACGCGGGCTTTGACTCCTTAACCCGGAGCAAAAAAAACCCTGCCACCGGGGCAGGGTTGTTTGCTGCAGAACGCTTATTTAACCTTTCTTTTGTGCCGGGTTCTTGCGGGCGGCGACTTTCTGCTTGACGCATTCGTCAATATAAGCGTCGTGTTTGTCTGCATCCAGCTCGGAATCGATAAACTCCATGATACATGCGACCTTGTCATTGGTATCGGTGTCGGCACTGGTGTTGTCGGGTTTTGCAGGGTTCTGTGCGGCAAAAACAACCACGGGCAATGCAACGGCAAGTGTGACTAGCAAATTGCGATAAAACATTCCTCTCTCCAGGCAGGCCGGTAGCGGGCCTGCGTCAAGTTACGTGCGTATGCACGCATGCTGATTAAAGATAGCCCTGGCGGGTTTGTACAATGAAATTAATTCGCGCTGACGAATGCAAAATGTTCTGATCCCGCACTCTTGACAAAAGGCAATCGCACGCGATTATTTGGCCGGTTCTAGCGTGACCGGCCGGCCAGTTTCTTCAGCACGTGCGCGGCGGCGGCCAGGCCGAAGCTGGCCGTCACCGCCATGGACGAGCCAAGTCCGCCGGCACAGCTAAGACCACCCAGAACCTGTTCCGGTTTGGCCGGGCTGACTGCACCGTCGGCGGCGGGGAATAGCGGATTCTCTTCCGAGAAGACGCAGGGCACATCGAAACGGCGTTGCAGGTTTTTCGGAAAACCGTAGTCCGTGCGCAGCAACTTGCGGGTCTTGGACAACAGTGCGTCATGCTCGGTGCGGCTCAGGTCGGCCACGCGGATGCGGGTCGGGTCGATCTGGCCGCCGGCGCCGCCCACGGTAATGACCGCTAAACGGTTGCGCCGGCAATGCGCGATCAGGCGCGCCTTGGTGCGGAA
>CAJQOV010000013.1 GCA_905480065.1 uncultured Gammaproteobacteria bacterium
AGACGATGCGCCGGAGCGGTTGGGCGACTGGCTGTGCCGCTACCATAAAATCGATAGCGCCACCCTGCAGCCGCACATCTACAGCTACTCGCAGGAAGACGCCGTGCGGCATGTCCTGCGCGTTGCCGCCGGCCTGGATTCCATGATCCTCGGCGAACCCCAGATTCTCGGCCAGATGAAATCGTCCTACCAGCAGGCGCTGGCCTTCGGCAGCATTGATACCCTGTTCAATCGCCTCTACCAGCACACCTTCTCGGTCGCCAAGCAGATTCGCACCGACACCGCCATTGGCGCCAGTCCGGTTTCTGTGGCATTTGCCGCGGTGAGCCTGGCGCGGCAGATCTTCGGCAACCTGTCTTCGCGCACCGCACTGCTGCTCGGGGCCGGTGAAACCATCGAACTGACCGCACGCCACCTGCACGAACGCGGTATCGACAAGCTGATTGTCGCCAATCGTACGGTCAGCCGGGCACACGAACTGGCCGCGCAGTTTGACGGCTACGGCATCGGCCTCGACGAGATACCGGCGCACCTGGCAGAGGCCGACCTGGTAATCTCCTCTACCGGCAGTCAGCAGCCACTGATCGACAAGGCCATGGCAGAGATTGCGCTGGAGCGGCGCAAGCGCCGGCCGATGCTGATGGTGGATATCGCCGTGCCCGCGGACATCAATCCGGATGTAGCCGAACTGGATGACATCTATCTGTATACCATTGACGACCTGATGCGGGTGATCGACGACAACCTGCGCTCGCGCAAGCAGGCCGCCGAGCAGGCAGAAGAAATGATCGACACCCAGGTAGAGCGATTCATGGCCTGGACGCGCTCGCTGGATGCAGTGCCGACGCTGCGCGCCTACCGCGACCATGCCGAGGCCATGGGGGCAACCGAGCTCGACAAGGCCCGCCGCCAGCTCGACAACGGTGTGCCGGCCACTGCAGTAGTGGAATCGCTGACGCGCAACCTGGTCCGCAAACTGACCCACGACCCGAGCGTCAACCTGCGCACCGCGCTTGCCGACGGCGACACCACCCTGCTCGAGGCCGTGCGCACGCTGTTTCGCCTCGGTCACCACAAATAACATGCAGAGCAGCATCGAGCGCAAGCTGGAATCCATCGCGGAGCGCCACCACGAGGTCAGTGCACTGCTGGCCGAATCGGGCAGCACCACCAACCAGGACAGCTATCGCAAGCTGACCATGGAATACTCGCAACTTACCCCGGTAGTGGAAACCTTTACGGCCTGGCAACGCGCCAGGCGCGACCTGGCCAGTGCACAGGGAATGCTGCGCGACCCCGACCCCGACATGAAGGCAATGGCGGAAGAGGAATACGGCTCGGCACAGCAACGTATCGAGGACCTGGAGCTGGCGCTGCAAAAACTGCTGCTGCCGAAAGATCCGCACGATGACAGCAACATCTTCCTGGAAATCCGTGCCGGCACCGGCGGTGACGAGGCAGCGATCTTTGCCGGCGACCTGTTTCGCATGTACTCGCGCTACGCGGAACTGCGGCACTGGCAGGTCGAGGTCCTCAGCGAGAGTCTCGGCGAACATGGCGGCTACAAGGAAATCATTGCGCGCATCATCGGCCAGGGCGCCTACTCACGCCTGAAATTCGAGTCCGGCGCCCATCGCGTGCAACGCGTCCCGGAAACCGAGTCACAGGGACGCATCCACACCTCGGCCGCCACCGTTGCCATCCTGCCCGAGGCCGACGAGGTCGAGGCAATCAACATCAACCCGGCCGATCTCAAGGTCGATACCTTCCGCGCCTCGGGTGCCGGTGGCCAGCACGTCAACAAGACCGACTCGGCGATTCGCATCGCGCACCTGCCTTCCGGCATCGTGGTGGAATGCCAGGACGAGCGTTCACAGCACAAGAACCGCGCCCGCGCGATGTCGCTGCTGGCCGCAAAACTGCTCAGCACGGAACAGGAAAAACAGAAGGCCGAGGAAAGCGCCACGCGCAGAAAGCTGGTTGGCAGCGGTGATCGCTCCGAGCGTATCCGTACCTACAATTTCCCGCAGGGCCGCATGACCGATCATCGCATCAACCTGACGGTCTACAAGCTGGATGAATTCATGGCCGGCAATCTCGATCTTGCCATCGAGCCATTGATCAACGAGTACCAGGCAGACCTGCTCAGCGCACTCAATGACCAGGGCCGCTAAACGGGACAGCATTGCAGCACTGCTGGAACACGCTGCGCAACAACTGACCGGTGCCAGCGCCCGCCTCGATGCGGAGGTATTGCTGGCCCATGTGCTGGAAAGGCCGCGCAGTTACCTGTTTGCCTGGCCCGAACGGCAACCGGACGCGGCACAACAGCAGCGCTTTGCCGCGTTGCTGGCACGCCGGCAGCACGGGGAACCGGTTGCCTATCTCACCGGCCAGCGCGAATTCTGGTCGCTGCCGCTGGAAGTGACCCGTGACACCCTGATCCCGCGCCCGGAGACCGAGACGCTGGTGGCGCTGGCACTGCAGGCGATCCCGCCTGATGCAGCGCTGCTGGTCGCCGACCTGGGCACCGGCAGTGGTGCCATTCGCTGGCGCTGGCGAGCGAACGCCCACGCTGTCACATCGTGGCTACCGACCGTTCGCTCGCTGCACTGTCGGTGGCGCAGCGCAATGCCGAGCGTCTGCAATTGCACAATATCGAGTTCATGCACGGTGACTGGTTTGCAGCGCTGGGCGCGCGCCGTTTCGACCTGGTGGTCAGCAACCCGCCTTACATCGCCATGAATGACCCCCACCTGGACAGCGGCGATGTTCGCTTCGAACCCCGCACTGCGCTGGCCGCCGGAAGTACTGGCCTGGATGCGTTGCGGCAGATCTCACAGCAGGCACGTGCCCACCTGTGCAACCATGGCCACCTGTTGCTGGAACACGGTTACGACCAGGGTCCGGCCGTGTGCGCCCTGCTCAGGGAAGCGGGCTACAGCGAGGTGCAGGATCATCCGGACACGGCCGGACTGGACCGGGTCGCGTCAGGGCGTTACCCATTATAATGCGGGCAGATCCACTGCTGCCCCACAAAACAAAAAGAACAAAAAGGGGTCGGTGTCATTTTTCATGAACAAAAAGGGGTCGGTGTCATTTTTC
>CAJQOV010000014.1 GCA_905480065.1 uncultured Gammaproteobacteria bacterium
AGTAGAGGAAGAAGAGGCTGACGACCTGCTGGCAATGATCGAATCCGAATTGCGCGACCGCCATTTTGCACCCATTGTGCGCCTGCAGGTCGAGAACAATATGAATCCGACTCACCGGGGTATGCTGGCTGCCGAACTGGGACTCGATGAGGCAGCTGACGTGTTCGGAGTTGAATCGATGATGGCAATGCGCGACCTGTTCGCAATCGCCGGCCTGGACTTCCCCGAATTACATGACACGCCCCACAAACCGGTTGACCATACCCGACTGGTCCACGATTCCCGCAATATTTTCCATATCATCAGGGAACGCGGCGCCATGCTGCTGCAGCACCCCTACGAGTCGTTCAGTACCAGCGTGGAACGCTTCCTGCGTACCGCCAGTGAAGATCCCAAGGTGCTTGCTATCAAGATGACGCTGTATCGCACATCTGAAGACAGTGCCATCGTGGAATCACTGGTCAATGCCTCGCGCAACGGCAAGCAGGTCGCGGTACTCGTTGAACTCAAGGCGCGTTTCGATGAGGCCGCGAACATACGCTGGGCGCGACGCATGGAACAGGCCGGCATCCATGTAACCTACGGCGTCGTCGGCCTGAAGACGCACAGCAAGGTCATCCTGGTCGTTCGCAAGGATTACAATGGCTTGCGCCGCTATGTCCATGTCGGAACCGGCAATTACCATGCGGGCACCGCACACCTGTACTGCGATCTCGGCATGCTCACCTGTGACGAGGCCATCGCCAGCGACCTGACGGAACTGTTTAACTACCTGACCGGTTATTCACCTCCACCAAGGTATCGCAAGATACTGACCTCCCCGTACACGCTGAAAAAGACCTTGCTGGAAAAAATTGACCGGGAAATCAAGAACCACTCGGCAGCAAAACCCGGGTTGATTCAGTTCAAGATGAATGCACTGGAAGACGTGGACATCACCAGGGGGCTTTATCGTGCTGCCCAGGCAGGTGTCAAGGTAGACCTCATCGTACGCGATACCTGTCGCCTGCGACCGGGGCTTGCCGGCCTGACCGAAAGCGCCCAGGTCATCAGCGTCATCGGGCGTTTCCTGGAACATGCCCGGATTTATTATTTCCATAACAACGGTGACGAGGAGTATTTCATCGGCTCTGCCGACCTCATGAAACGCAACCTGGAAAGTCGCGTGGAAGTTGTCGCTCCTGTCGAAGATGCAAAACTGCGGCAGGAACTGCGTCTGATCATCGATGTACAGTTATCCAGCCGCAAACATGTCTGGGAAATGCAGCCGGATGGCAGCTACATCGAACGCAAGGATACCATCAGCAAAAAATCTCTCAGCCCGCAGGAAACCTTCATACAGCTGGCGCAAAAACGCATGGCTGCGGCATCGAAGCACCAGCAGGCCAAGTTGCGCAAAAAACTACTGAACCATTTTCACAACCGCCTGAAACAGAACCAATAATTTGCCCCCAGGGAATACCCGGAGTTTTGAGATGAGCACAAAGAACAATAGCAAACCTGTCCTGGTCCCGGTTGACTTTTCACCGCACTCGGAAGCGGCGCTGACGTGTGCGGCTCAACTGGCAGAAACGCTCGGCAGCAATCTCGTCATATTGCATGTTGTACATGACCCGGGGGATGCACCGGGCTACTACGCTGTCAAGGGAAGAAACAAGCAATTGCAGCGAATGGAAGATGTTGCAGCCGACATGCTGAAGAAGTTCATCAAGACCATGATGGATAAACATACCGGCCTGCCCGCCCTGAAGCAGGCCACGAGCATGCTGGTCGTCGGGCTACCGGTCAACCGGATACTCGAAGCAGCGGAAAAAATCGGTGCCCGCATGATTGTCATGGGCAGCCAGGGGCGGACCGGGCTCGCACACGCGATGCTGGGTTCGAAGGCGGAACAGGTTGTGCGACTGGCCGCGCTACCGGTCCTGATCGTCAAGACCGCAAAAAAACAAAAGTCCTGAATCAGGAACAGTTGCCGGCCTGAATAATAAAAGGTTCCCCGCAGAACGGGAGCGGTGCTGCTTTCCCATCCAGTAACAGGGTAATATCCAGGAGAAAAAACAACGATGTACAGCAGTTTGCGGCTTGCTTTAGTTGACAGATCAGCACCCCGGTTTCTATTGCCGGCACTTGCCGCACTGACGGTACTTGCGGTCACACCAGTATTTGCCGCATCCGCTTCGGACAGCGGCATAGACTGGATGAACATGGGCATGAAACTGCTCGGCGGTCTGGCACTGTTTCTGTTTGGCATGGAACAAATGGCGGATGCTCTCAAGGCAGCTGCCGGTGAGCGCATGAAGCTCGTGCTGGCGAAACTCACCGCCAATCGTTTTATGGGAGCGGCAACAGGAGCGTTTGTCACCGCAATCATCCAGTCTTCGTCGGTTACCACTGTGCTGGTCGTGGGTTTTATCACTGCCGGCCTGATGTCCATGGCGCAATCGATCGGCATTATCATGGGCGCGAATATCGGCACCACCATCACGGCACAGATCGTCGCCTTCAAAGTAACAAAATTTGCCCTGCTCATGGTCGCGGGCGGTTTTGGCATGCTGTTCTTTTCCAAACAGGAAAAGATCAAACAATATGGCGGCATGCTGATGGGGCTGGGACTGGTATTCTTCGGCATGAGCGTCATGAGTGATGCCATGAGTCCGTTGCGCAGCTACCAGCCGTTTCTCGACCTGATGACCCGCATGGACAATCCGCTGGTCGGGATTCTGGTGGCCGCCGGCTTCACTGCACTGATCCAGTCATCCTCGGCAACTACCGGTATCGTCATCGTCATGGCCACACAGGGTTTTATCAGCCTCGAGGCTGGTATTGCACTGGCCTTCGGTGCCAATATTGGTACCTGTATTACCGCCATGCTTGCCGCGATCGGCAAACCACGCGAGGCGGTCAGGGCCGCGGTGGTGCACGTGCTGTTCAATGTCTTTGGTGTGCTGCTGTGGGTTGGACTGATTCCCTATCTTGCAGAAGTCGTGGTCTGGCTGTCACCCGCTCACCCGGGTTTATCCGGCACCGACAAGCTGGCCGCCGAGGCACCGCGGCAAATCGCCAACGCCCATACCGTCTTCAATATTGCAAATACCCTGATTTTTATCGGTTTCACCAGCCAGTTTGCCCGGCTGGTGGAATGGCTGGTGCCTGATAAACCGATCGAGGAAGAAATTATCAGCCAGCCAAAATATCTTGATGAAGAACTCCTCGATACACCGTCACTGGCACTCGACCGGGTCCGTCTTGAAATCGGTCATATGGGCAAAAGCGTCAACGAAATGGTTGAACAGATACTGCCAGCCGTGGTCTCCGGAAAACCGCTATCGCTCAAGGAGATCGCCAAGATTGATAACGAGGTGGATATTCTGCATGGGCATATCATCACCTACCTCGGCAATATCAGTAGAAAAACACTCACCGATGAGCAAACCCAAAAGCTGGTCGGACTCATGGCAGCTGCCAATGATCTGGAAAATATCGGCGACATCATCGAGACAGACCTCGTTCACCTTGGAAACATGCGCATAGAACAGAATATTTCCATCAGCGAATCAACCCGCGAGGTACTCAACATGCTGCATGGTGTTATATCGTATGCCGTCTCCAGGGCCATCATTGTCGTTCAGGACGATGACCAGCAGGCAGCAGAAGATGTCATCCTGATGAAGACGGATATCAATCAGTTGATGGATGCC
>CAJQOV010000015.1 GCA_905480065.1 uncultured Gammaproteobacteria bacterium
CAAACGCTTGTCCTTGATCACGGTCTTCAGCTTGCGGGTCTTGTCGTCCACCACCACGATGGCGGATTCCTCCTCCTTGCCGCTCCAGACCGAGAACCACACCTCGTCACCCTCTGCATTGTATTCCGGCTGTACCACGCGCTTCGAACCTTCACCGAGACCCGCCCATTCAGCGATCGGCAGTACCTCGAAGCCCTTGTCGAGGTTGTTCACGTCATATACTGCGACACTCTGGCTGATCTTGATATCCGGGTTGAGTGGCGAATCAACCCACAGGTTCTTGGAGCGGGGGTGGGACTTGACGAACAGCGACCCGCCACCCTGACCCTTGAGTATGCGTACGACCTTCCAGGCATTGTCCTTGTGTTTCTTCGGGTCGGTTCCGATGAACGTGACATTCTCGTTGCCCAGCGCACTGGTCACCCAGACCGGGCCGTACTTCGGATCGTTCAGGTTGGCGCCACGCCCCGGGTGCGGGATCTTGGTCACGTCAACCAGTGCCACCAGCTTGTCCTCCTTGGAATCGATCACCGCGATCTTGTCCGACTGGTTGGCCGCGGTCATGAAATAACGGTGTGTGCTGTCCCAGCCGCCATCATGCAGGAAACGTGCGGCGGGGATCTCGGTGACCTTGAGGTTCTCGATATCCTCGTAGTTGACCATCAGAACCTTGCCGGTCTCTTTCACATTGACGATGAACTCCGGGTGCTCGTGCGAGGCCACGATGGCGGCCACGCGCGGTTCCGGGTGATATTCCTGGGTATCCACGGTCATGCCGCGGGTGGAAACGATCTTCAGCGGCTCCAGGGTGTCACCATCCATGATCACGTACTGGGGCGGCCAGTAGGAACCGGCGATGGCATACTTGTCCTCGTAACCCTTGTACTTGGAGGTCTCGACGGAACGCGCCTCCAGTCCGACCTTGATCTCGGCAACGTTATCCGGCTTTTTCATCCACAGGTCGATGAGGTTGATCTTGGCGTCGCGCCCGATCACGAACAGATAGCGGCCCGAGGTGGAATAGCGCGAGATGTGTACGGCGTAACCGGTCTCGACGATATTGATGATTTGCTTGGTGTCGCCATCGATGAGTGCGATCTGGCCACTATCACGCAGCGTCACGGAGAAAATATTTTCGAGGTTGTAGCTGTTTTCCTTCTTCTTCGGGCGTTTTTCCGGTGCTACCAGCACCTTCCAGGTCGCCTTCATCTCTTTCATGCCGTACTCCGGCGGAATCGGTGGCTCGTTCAGCAGGTACTTGGCCATGAGAGTGACTTCCTCCTCGGTAAGCGCGCCCGAGGTACCCCAGTTCGGCATGCCGGCCGGAGAGCCGAAATTGATGAAAACCTTCAGGTAATCCATGCCCTTGGGCTGGGTGATATCCGGCGTCAGTGGCTTGCCGGTCGCCCCCTTGCGCAACACGCCGTGACAGCCGGCACAACGCTCGAAATAAATCTGTTTGGCCTTGGTGAACTCCGCCTCGGTCAGGGCCGGGGCACCGGGCGTTATCACGTCCTTAGAGCCTTCCTGCAAGGGAACCGGTGCGCCCTTGTAGCGCATCTCTCCCGACGTCGTGCCCGGATGTTCTTCAGACGCCGCCTGCACGCTCGCTGCGGACATTGCAAATACACCGGCTGCCAGCGCTACAGCCAGCCCGTTCCTGGTAATTCTCTTCATGGCGCACTCCTCCTCGGCAAAATAACCTTTCCTGCTGCGCATGCTACCGAAGCGGATATGGCGCATCCTTGACATATATCAAGCTGGGCGGATTGCTACCGAATCAGCGCAGCAAAAAATCCAATTTTTGATATTTACTACTTACTTATTTATAAGCTCGAGGGCGGCCCGGCTTTTCTCTCTGCGTATGCGCTTTTCCGAGAGCGGCGGGCAATGATGGTCATCCCAGTAAGTCACCTGGCAATCCAGGCAATAATGGCACTCGTTGGGATTGATTTCACCGGTCGGGCGAATCGCCTGCACCTCGCACTGGATGGCGCAGATCTGGCAGGGACGGCCACATTCCTTGCGCCGCCGCAACCAGTCGAAGATGCGCAACGGCGCCGGTATCGCCAGCGCCGCGCCCAGCGGACACAGGTACTTGCAGAAGAACTTGCGGTTGAATATCGCCAGCAGCAGCAGGCCGGCGGCATACCACAGGAACAAGCCGTCCCGGATAAAATGCATGACGATCACGGTCTTGAACGGCTCGACCTCGGCGGCCTTGGCCGCGTAGCCGATCGATTGCAGCGACAGGCCGAACAACGCCACGAAGATCACATACTTGAGCGCGGTAAGCCGCTCATGCACCACGTCGGGAAAGCGGTATTCCCGGATGCCCAGGCGCTGCGCCAGCTGATGGATCAGTTCCTGCAAGGCACCGAACGGGCATAGCCAGCCGCAGTAGACGCCGCGCCCCCACAGCAACAGGGTCAGCGCCACGAAGCCCCATAAAATGAAGATCAGCGGATCGACCAGGAACGACTCCCAGCTGAACTGGTGCAACAAGGCATTGATAAACGTCAGCACATGGATTACCGACAGCTGCGCCAGCGCATACCAGCCGATGAAACAAAACGTAAACAGCAGGAAACCGGTACGCACAACGCGCAGCAAGCGCGGACGTCGTGCCAGCCAGTCCTGGAATAACAGGATGACCGTCAGTACCGCCAGCGCACAGGACAGCACCGCGATCTGCCAGACGCGCTCGCGCCATACCGAAACCCAGAATGGTTCACTGCTGCTGCCAAACCACCAGGCCGGCGCGTTCGCGGCAACTTCCGCATCCGCCTGGGCCACAGCGGCCGTCGCCGGCACCAGCATCCCGCTATCCCCTGACAGCGGGATGCCGCGTGACTCGGCGACCTTCTTCACCGCCTTCATGACCGTGGCATTCATCACCATGGCGGTAATGCTGGCGCCGGATATGCCGTCGATGGTCACATAGCCCTCGCGCGGCGCACCGCCGATCTTGACCTGTTTCTGTACCGACACTCCACGATACTGATCGACGTAGTGCCTGAGGTCCTGCTCGGATACACCCACCACCAGGATCGGCTCGGAGTGCCGGGTGACCTCAAGCCCGGAGATAATACCGGCGCTATCCAGTCCGACCAGCAGGGTGATCGGCTCACCGGAATAGGCAGGAATGGGCGCAATATCCGTGGTACGCAACAGGTAACCCAGCAGTTTCCCCTGCCGGTACACCGCGGCGGCGAGCGGGTCGCCCTCGAACGGGCTAACGCTGTCCGCCTGTGGAAAATACTGCCGGGCCAGCGCATCGACCGTGGTAGCGGCATGCAGCGGCTGCCAGACCTGCAGCATGAGCAGCAACAGCAGGTACGCAAAAACCGGCATGGGGTGCCTGTTGTCCGACAGAGATCTGGAATTTGCGTGGTTCAAATGCCCGCCCTGATGTTACCGCTCCTGGTTACGCTATCGATCGCGCCGCACCGGCACCTTGACCCGGATCAACTCATGCCGTCAGCCTGGCGTACAACAATGGCAATTCGCGTGGCAACTGCGAGGGCCGGTGGATGACTACATAGCCACTGCTGCCAAACAAGTGTGGCAGGTAATCGCCTGCCTCCCGGTCAACCGTCACACAAAACGGCTGCAAGCCAAGTTCGCGTGCCTGCCATAGCGCATGCCGTGTATCCTCGATGCCATAGCGGCCTTCGTAGCGGTCGAGGTCGTTGGGCTTGCCGTCAGTCAGTATCAACAACAGGCGTCGGCCGGCCGGCTGCAGCACAAGCAGCTGGCTGGCATGGCGAATGGCCGCACCCATGCGCGTGTAGTAGCCGGGCTTGATCGCACCGATACGGCCGCGCACCTGTGCATTGTATGACTCATCGAAGCTCTTGAGCTGGTGCACGCGCACCGGGTCACGGCGGCGTGACGAGAAGCCGTACATGGCGAAACGATCGCCGGTAGCGGCCAGACTTTCTGCAAACAACCACAGGCTGTCGCGGATAACATCGATCACGCGCGCTGTGTCATTTACCCAGCTGTCGGTCGACAGCGACAGGTCGGCCAGCAACAGGCAGGCCAGGTCGCGTATGCCACTGCGCAGGTCACGGTACATTCGATCGGCCGCCACACCCTGACCGCTGGCACGTTCAGCCTGGAACTGCAACCACGCATCGAGGTCCGGTTCGCTACCATCCGCTTGTTTATCCTGCCAGCTGCGCGCCGGCGCCAGCTGACAGAACTGCGCGCGCAGGCGCGCAGCGGTGCGACGCAGGCGCTCAGGCAGCGCACAGGGTTCGGCGTTGACCGCCAGCAGCGGCTGGATCCGGCAATAGTCCGGCTGCAGGCACCCGGCCTGGTAATCCCATTCCGGCAGCAGAATGCCAGGCCCCAGCGGCTGGTCATCACAACTGGCCGAAGGCAGGTCAAGGTCGAAGCGCAGGCGCGCCGCCACCGACTTGCCGTCACGCGTCACACTGAAGGTGTCGATCGATTCGGCCGCATCTGCCGCCTCGTCAAGATCCTCGTTCTCCTCACCGGCGCGATCGACCCGGGCAAATTCGCCCCAGGTAAAGATGTTCTCCATGCGCACCGTGATCAGCCCGCGATCAGTGTCTGGCAGTGCAACCCGTTCCGCTTTACGTCGTCGCTGGTCTTCCAGCGCCTTGCTGTTCGAATCGCGAGTTGCTTCCGCCGTGTCATTGGCCGCGGCAGAGGCAGTAGCGCTCGCCAGTGGTGGCGCCGGGTGCAGCCATAGCAGCACCGGGTATGCGGCCCGGCGTGCGCCCGGCAAGGCGGCGCTGGCACCCGGTTGTTGCAGCGCCGTGCGTATCGCGTATTCCTGTCCCGCCTCATCGGGCGGCAATTGCGCGGGTGGCGGACGTAGTGCCAAGTGGGCATCGACCAGTCGCCGGTAGCGTGCTCGCATGCCGGGGTAGTCCCGCAAAACGGCTTGTGTATTGCGCTGACTGGATTGAAACCAGTCAGCAGGGGTTTCCGGCTGCGCCGCCAGCGCCGCCAGCCACAGGTACAGATCACGGTTCAGCGCCCGTTCCGGAAAGCAATCGATGCATGCCGGCAGCCGCAGCCCCCGTGAGTCGCGCCAGGCCAGCTCTACGCTGCGATTACTGCCGGCGATGCGTTGCAGCCAGCTGCGCCGTGCGGTGGTTGACGTGGCATTGGCCGCCTCGACCCGGAGACCACCATCACCACCCAGCGCACGGAACAGAATGCCGGCGCTGCGACTGACCTCGGCCAGCGTCACGGCTGCCGCCGGATAGCGCCGTGCCGCGGCGCGCGTGATCAGGCGATGCCAGAGTTGTCCGACGTATTCTTCCATGGTGTCGATCGCCCGGTATGCGGGTCTGCAACTTGTGAAGATTTCGGTCGCGGCATGCTGCGACCGCTGACCACCGGTAACGCAGCGGCGCCATCTACCCAGTGCAGCAGTCCGCCCTGCGGGTTGTCGTGTTGCACCTGCTCGCAGGCATGGATGCATTGCGCGCACTCGGTACAGGTGAACATCCGGCGCTTGATGCTGCGCGGCCGCAGCCGCATCGGGCAGGCATTGTCACAGGCGCTGTTGCAGGACGAGCAGGCGGGTGCGCGCGCCTTGTCGAAGCCCACCACCATGGCGCGCGGATTGGCCATCCACGCCAGGCTCTGGAACAGTCCGACGGCGCAACCAAAGCGGCAGAACAAATGACGCGCGAACATGAAATCAACAAACAGCAAGCCGCTCGCCACCCCGATAAATCGCGCCTGGTTGGGCGTCAGGCTGGCAGTCAACAGGTTGTGCCAGAGTTCCAGCGGTGGCAACAGGTAGCTCAGCAGGGACACTGCCCAGAGCAAGGCAAATCCCGCTGCCGCCAGCACGGTAAGCAGCCAGTAGAACCGGTTACGGCGCCATACCCGGCCATCCGGTTGCCGTTCCGGCAACATTTCCTGCTCCCACATACTGGGCTTGCCGCTGGCGCGCTGCATGAGTCTGTTGATGCGCTCCACCACTGAAAAGTGCGGACACAACCAGCCGCAATAGAGCCTGCCGTAGCGCCACGCCGTCCAGATCAGGATGCCGCCAACGAGTAACAGCGGCAGGAAGCCGCGCAGGATGACGTTGGCCGCTGCCTGCGTCGGACCAATGCGGCCGTCGACGAAGTCATCCAGTCCCAGCGTCCACGGCATCCCGAACAGAATGGCATGACCCTGGGTCAGATCGAAACGGAAAATATCCAGCACGGGTGCCACCAGGAACAACAGGAAAAAACCACCCTGCAGGAGATGGCGGATGTACTGCAGTTTGTGCGCAGCGATCGGCATGTTAGAGCGGCCGTCCCACCAGTGGATAGCGGTAGCACTGACCGGCCATGGCCTTCGCCAGCCCGAGCACCCCGAGCAACACCAGCGTCGAGTGGCAGGTGGTGAAATAGATGATCACCACCATCCAGGTATGCGCGCTGTGGTATCCGCCCAGCAACACGATGCTGAGGTTGGCCACGACCAGCAGCGCGCCGGCCCACAGGCTGGCCGACAGGGTCTGGCGCAGATGGCAGGCAGGCAACCCGGCAGCAGTGCGAATATTCCGGTAATACAGCACCAGCAGTGCCACGAAGGCGAGGCCCGGCAACAACAGCAGGTTGGCGAGGTACAGCACTTCGGCGGCAACCGCCAGGTTCTGCCCGGGTGCCGCTGTATCAGGTTCCGAAACTGGCATGCACAACCTCCATCAACGCGGCCGCCGTCTCCTCGTCGTCGGTGAGCGGCTCGACCAGCGCACATCGGCAGGCCTCCAGCGGATCATAACCACCGCGCATGAGGGTCGCGGCGTACACCAGCAGGCGGGTCGATGCCGCCTCCTCCAGGTCATGGTCCTTGAGCGAACGCAGTGACGTGGCAAGTGTAACCAGTTGCTGCGCCAGTGCCGCATCGATACCGGCCTCGCCCTGCAGCACGCGCGCCTCCAGTTCCGGCGCCGGAAAATCAAAACGCCGCGCCACGAAACGCTGCCGGGTACTGGGCTTCATGCCCTTGAGCAAATTCTGGTAGCCGGGGTTATACGACACCACCAGCATGAATTCCGGTGGCGCCTGCAACTCCTCGCCGGTGCGCTCGATGGGCAGGATACGGCGGTCATCGGTGAGCGGGTGCAGCACCACGGTGGTGTCCTTGCGTGCCTCGACCACCTCGTCAAGATAGCAGATGGCACCCTCGCGTACGGCGCGGGTCAGTGGTCCGTCGTTCCAGAAGGTACCGTGATCACCGATCAGGTGGCGACCGACCAGGTCGGCGGCGGACAGGTCATCATGACATGCCACCGTATACAGCGGACGCCCCAGCTTCGCCGCCATGTACTGAACAAAACGGGTCTTGCCACAACCAGTCGGCCCCTTGATCAGCATAGGCAACTGGTGGCGCCAGGCATACTCGAACAGCACCACCTCGTTGCCTTGTGGCTCGTAGAAGGGTAGTTCGTCACCCAGTGGTAATCGTGCGGCCTGCTTGTCCATCATCGTTTCCCCGTCCAGGCTGTTTCCACAACAGAAACGGCTGCTTCATTACGTTGCAATCAGCATATCGCCGATGCCTGAAAATTTCCCGTCAAGCACATTCTGTCGAAACAATGCGCACGCTGCGTGGTCACCATGTTCGCCATGCCGGGAGCTGTTTAATTAACCAGGACATCCCTGGAAAACACTCAGCACCAGCCACCCGTTCATACGGAACCATACGCCATAAGCTAGACCCTGCCGGTCATTTTTGCCATAACCCCGGTCAATCCGACAGGATGAAGGCGATACTGATGAGACCCCCGGGAATGACCAGCCACAGGGTTAGCGGCCAGCGCCAGTGTATTGATCTGCGCCGAACGCCGGTCGAGATGTTGCCGGAATTCATCGAATAGCGCCATGTCATGACTGCGTACGAACGCACAGGATGCGAAGAGCAGGGCAAACACCCCCGGCTCTGCGAGGATGAAGATCCAGATGGAGAGATCACCGGGAGGCTGGCGCTCATGGACCGCAAACAGTAAAGACGGGCAAGACAATCGGCTGAGGCAGGACAAGGTATCGGCCGGTTGGCACGCAGCGGTGCCAACCGGCCTCAGCGCCGGGCGATCCCGGCCCCGGCTATTGCTATACCTGCGCCTCGACGGTGGCCTCGGGATCACTGCTGCCGACGAAGAAACTGGCAATGTAGACCACCAGTCCGATCAGGAACACGACACCGGCCAGTTCACGCAACCAGTAGAACAGTGCGATCTGGTCCTGCACCACCATGAACGACTGCGGGGCATCGGATACCCGCTGCAGGTAAGCCTGCAGGATGCCGGCACCGGTCAGAAACAGGGTGATGAATACCATGGAAACCGTCATTAGCCAGAACGACCACATTTCCAGCACCTGCGATTTGTTGCTGTTTGCCGCCGTGCGGCCGCGCAGTATCGGCATGGCATAGGAGATGATGGTCAGCACGATCATCACGTAGGCGCCATAGAACGCCATGTGCCCATGGGCAGCCGTAATCTGTGTGCCATGCGTGTAGTAGTTGATCGGTGCCAGGGTATGCAGGAAACCCCACACACCGGCACCGAGGAAGGCCATCACGGCCGTACCAAGTGCCCACAATGTCGCAGGCTTGTTCGGATGATTGCGGCGGCGCCGGTTCACCATGTTGAAGGCATATACCGTCATCATGAAGAACGGGATCGGCTCCATGGCAGAGAAGATCGAACCCCACCACTGCCAGTAATGCGGAGTACCGATCCAGTAATAGTGATGGCCGGTGCCGATAATGCCGGTGATCAGGGTCATGGCAATGATCACATACAGCCATTTCTCGATCACCTCGCGATCCACGCCGGTGATCTTGATGAGCACAAAGGCAAGGATGGCACCGAGGATCAGCTCCCATACACCCTCCACCCACAGATGTACCACCCACCACCAGTAGTACTTGTCGAGCACCAGGTTGTCCGGCACATAGAAGGCGAACAGGAAGAACACCGCCAGCCCGAGCAGGCCGAGCAGCAGCACCAGGCTGACCACGGTCTTGCGACCCTTGAGTACGGTCATGCCGATGTTGAACAGGAATGCCAGCGCCACGATCACGATGCCGATCTTGATGATGGTCGGCTGCTCGAGGAACTCACGGCCCATGGTGGGCAGCAAATCGTTCATGGTCAGTTCGGCCAGCGTGGCGTACGGCACCAGCAGGTAGCCGGCCACGGTCAGGCCGGCCGCCACCAGGAATACCCAGAACATGAGCCTGGCCAGCCACGGCGCATGCAGCTCGGTCTCGGCCTCTTCCGGCACCAGGTAATAGGCCGCACCCATGAAGCCAAACAGCAACCACACGATCAGGGTATTGGTATGCACCATGCGCGCGACATTGAAGGGGATCTCGGGAAACAGGAAATCACCCCAGACATACTGCAGGCCCATCACCAGGCCGAACAGGATCTGCGCCACGAACAATACAATGGCTGCGATAAAATAGGGTTTGGCTACAGCTTGTGACTGATATTGCATGACTCGGTCTCCCCTTTGTTAACCCTGGACGTTGGGCGGCCAGCCGGCGGTATCGATTTCGGATGTATACTTCAGGAACTCTGCCAGCGCATTCAGCTGCTCGTCGCTGAAATTGAACTGCGGCATGCTGCGACGCCCCGGTATGCCTTCCTTCGGACGGCTCTTGATAAAGGCCATGATCGCTTCCTTGCTGTTACCGTAGCGGGTGTAGACGTTGCCCAGTTCCGGCGCGAAATAGGCACCCTCCCCAAGCAGGGTATGGCAACCGATGCAATCGTTCTCTTCCCAGATCCGTTTGCCCAGCGCCACTTCCGGCGTGATTGCGCCACGATTATCATACTTTGGCAATGCCCGCGTGGTATCGAAGGTCAGTGCGACGAACAGCAAAAAGAAAAACACGGCGCCGCCGTAGAAAATATTGCGTGCCATGGACTTGGTAAATGTCCCGCTCATAAACCCATCCTCCCGATCTGTCTATTTTGTCGGCAGACTAGTCCGCGCGACCGCTGGCAACCTTGACTTAGGTCAAGCTACTGCGAATAGCATCGACGGCGGACTCCACCGTACTGTCTCCGGCACGCCAGATCATTACCTCATGACCCGTGCTGGCACCGCTCAGGTGAATATGACGAAACCCGTATTCCCCGAGCAGCGGATATAACAGCAACGGGTCCCGATCAATCTGCAAGCGCAGGCAAACGCCGGGCTGGAGTGAGTCGAGCGCCTCCAGCGTGGCCAGCAGCGGCTCCGGCATCATCATGTTGCGTGCATCAAGCACCCGGATCTGCGCCATGCCATCTCCCTGCCACCGTACCAACCCTGCTGCGTGTCCGCCATGCACGCGCAGCCGGAACCTCGAACTGATTGCGTACTCTCCCCATCCGTGACGGCCAGCGCCTTGATCCCGGTTAATCCTGCGCCTGGATATGCAGTTTTCGGTCAACTTGAGTATGCTCACGCCATGCAACCGAACCATGAACTGCAATCAGAGCTGCAGCGTCATCCCCTGTTTGCCGGCCTGGACGGCGACCAGCTGTCGCGGCTGTTGTTGACCGCGCATGTAGAACATCTCGACGAGGGACAGCTGTTGTTTTCCAGCCAGCAGCCGGCACGGCATTTTTTCCTGGTGCGCAATGGCTCGATGCGCCTGTATCTGTCCACCCCGGACGGCACAGAAAAGGTGTTGCACCTGGTTGGTACGGGCGAGACCTTCGCCGAGGCGATCACCTTCATGGACGGACAGTGCTACCCGGTGAATGCGAGCGCTCTCGGCAAGTCCGAGGTCATAGCCTTCTCCAACAATACGTTCCGCGATATCCTGCGCGAATCCACCGACACCTGCTTCCGCCTGATGGCGGACATGAGCACCTGGCTGAAGCGTCAGCTTAATGACATCAATGCGCTCACGTTGCAGAATGCCTCGCTGCGCTTTACCAACTTCCTGTTGCAGCAGGCACCGGCAGGACAGCAATATGATGTGGTCATCGAGCTGACCACACCCAAGCACATCATTGCCTCACGCCTCTCGATCCAGCCGGAATCGCTGTCCCGGATCCTGCGCAATATGCAAAACTCCGGCCTGCTGCGGGTGGATGGCAACATCATTCATATTCCGGACACCGGGCTGCTCGACACGCACTACACCTCGAAATAACACCATAACGAATACGCTTCAGGCCAGCCCGTGGCCTGCCATTGTTCATCGTTCCGGACCGGGTTAACCTGCATCAATGACGCCTGCAGCAGCAGTATCTATAAGTCGGTGCATGATGTGTACCCGGAAACCATGCTCGGCGGGAACCTGTGCAAACGACTGATATTCCACCGACAGCCGGACATCCTGCATTCCTGAACCTCGGCTTCCGGCCGTTCTTCGCAGCTGCGGCAAGCTTCTCGGTACTCGCCGTGCTGGCCTGGTCGGCGATGTACCTGTCGGGCTGGCCCGGTCCGTCACAGCAGATGGCCCCGGTCACCTGGCACGCCCACGAAATGGTCTACGGCTACAGCATGGCGGTGATTGCCGGCTTCCTGCTCACGGCAGTGAGAAACTGGACCGGCATACAGACCCTGCACGGCTACCCGTTACTGCTGCTGGTGCTGGTTTGGCTGGCGGCGCGGGTCCTGTTCTTCATCGGGGGCGCAGACACAGTGCCATTGCAGGCGTTGCTCGACAGCGGATTTTTGCTCGGCCTGATCGCCAGCCTGTTGTGGCCCGTGTACAAGGCACGGCAATGGAAGCAACTCGGCATTCTGTCCAAGCTGATATTGTTGCTGGTCAGTAACCTCGTTTTTTATGCAGGCCTGTCCGGACTGATCGAGGACGGCGTGCGGCTGGGCCTGTATTCGGGCATGTACCTTGTTATCGCCCTGGTCCTGGTCATGGCGAGCCGGGTATTCCCGTTTTTCATTGAACGCGGCGTGGGTTATCCCGTTCAGTTCGCCAGCCGTCCCTGGCTGGATGCGACCGGCCTGCTGCTGTTCCTCGCCTTCTGGTTGGCAGAAATGGCCCGCCCGGGAACCGTTATGGTTACCGTGCCCGCACTGGCACTAACGCTGGTACATGCCATGAAAATGGCCGGCTGGTACACCCGGGGGATCTGGCAGAAGCCGTTGCTGTGGGTGCTGTACCTGGGCTACGGCTGGATCGTTGCCGGCTTTGCGCTGAAGGCCGCGGTAATGCTGGGCATTGCGCCTTTCCTGTCACTGCACGCCTTCGCCTACGGCGGCATCGGCATGATCACGCTGGGCATGATGTCACGTGTAGCGCTGGGGCATACCGGCAGGAACGTGGCCGAACCGCCACCCGTGCTGACACTGATCTTCGTCGTCCTGCTGGCGGGCGCCGTCACGCGGGTACTGCTGCCGCTGCTTGATCCCGCGCATTACGCCATCTGGATCGGTCTTGCGCAGGGACTGTGGCTGCTGGCATTTATGGTATTTCTTTACCGCTTTCTTCCCATGCTGTTCCAGCCACGACCGGACGGTCAACCCGGCTAGCACCACCAGCCGCGTGCAGAGACCGGATGATTCGTCAGGCTTACCCTGCGGGCCGCCCGCCGTGGGTCACCACTACAATTCGTACACCTGGTGCAGCTCCGGCATTTCCACGCGCGTGCCGGACAGCAGTTGCGCGAATGCCGTCATGCTGTCTTTCTCGCCATGTACCAGGAAGGTCCGTTCCGGATTGCCGGTCTGCCCGTGCCACTCCTGCAGCTCGCGCTGCCCGGCATGCGCGGAAAAGCCACCGATGGTATGAATACTGGCCCGCACCGCGTATTCCTCGCCGAAGATATTCACCGCCTCCGCACCGTCGACAATGCGCCGCGCCAGCGTGCCGCGCGCGGCATAGCCGACAAACACCACGCTGTTCTGGGTACGACCGAGATTGTGTTTCAGGTGATGCACCACGCGACCACCGGTACACATGCCGGAACCGGCCATGATTACCGCGCCGCCGGCGATCTGGTTGATAGCCATCGATTCGGCCGTATCGCGGGTAAAATGCAGGCCGGGAAAATCGAAAGGATCATTGCCACTGCGAAACAGTGCGCCGGCCTGTTCGTCGTAACAGTCGGGGTGACGGCGGAAAATTTCCGTAGCCGAGATGGCCATCGGTGAATCCAGAAAAACCTGCAGGAATTTCGGCAGCACCCCGCTTTCCTTGCCTGCACGCAGGTAGAACAACAACTCCTGCGCACGCTCCAGCGCAAAGGTCGGGATCACCACGTTGCCA
This sequence comes from uncultured Gammaproteobacteria bacterium, assembly GCA_905480065.1. GTDB lineage: Bacteria > Pseudomonadota > Gammaproteobacteria > UBA9214 > UBA9214 > UBA9214. The sequence continues at coordinate 13,228 of CAJQOV010000015.1, forward strand.
CCACGCTGCGTGGTGGTCTGGATCACTTCGTAGAGTTCCTCGATGGATGGCTGCAATTGCTTGTGCTCACGGTCACCATAGGTGGTCTCCATGATCACTACGTCCGCACGCGGAGGAACGGCCGGGTCACGCAGGATCGCACGTTCACCCAGTCCCAGGTCGCCGGAAAACAGCACGCGCCGCTGGCGACCGCTTTCCGACAACTCCAGCAGGACGATGGCCGAGCCGAGGATGTGACCGGCCTCGAAATAGCTGACCCGGATACCCGGTGCCAGTTCGAACGCCTCGTTGTAGCGGGCAACACGGCCAAAGCTGTCCAGTGCAGTGAGTGCATCCAGCGTGGTGTACAGGGGGATCACTTCTTCTGCATCCTTTCCGCGCCGCCGCGCGCGCCGGTTGCGGTAACGCGCCTCTTCCTCCTGCAAACCCGCCGCATCCATCATCACCAGCCGCGCAAGTTCCCGGCTGGCCGCCGTGGTGATGATTTCGCCACTGAATCCACGCTTCACCAGCAGCGGTATGCGCCCGCAGTGGTCCAGGTGTGCGTGCGTCAGCAACACGTAATCGATGGTGGCCGGATCAAAGCCGAAATCGTTGGCATTGTCCTCGGACAGTGCCCGGCTGCCCTGGTAGAGGCCACAGTCCACCAGCACCCGCTGGCCGGCACACTCCAGCAGGTAGCAGGAGCCGGTTACCCCCTGCGCGGCACCATGAAAGGAGATTTTCATCTGCCGTCACCCCTGTCGAACAGTGGTTCATCACAGCGCGCATACCAGTCCAGGATACCCTGCCAGACCTGTTGCGCGGTTTCCGCATACCAGAAAATTTCACGGTCCTCGCTGTCGATCACACCCTCGTCCATGAGAAATTCGAAGTCGATCACCCGCTCCCAGTACTTGCGGCCGACCAGTACTACCGGCAACGGCCGGATGGTGCGCGTCTGGATCAGGGTCAGCGCCTCGAACAGTTCGTCCATGGTACCGAAGCCCCCCGGAAATGCGACCAGCGCCCGCGCCCGGCGCATGAAGTGCAGCTTGCGCAGCGCGAAATAACGAAACCGGAAACACAGGCGTGGAGAAATGTAGGGGTTCGGAAACTGTTCGTGGGGCAGATCAATATTCAGCCCCGCGGTCAGCGCATCACGCTCGAAAGCACCGCGGTTGGCCGCCTCCATAATCCCCGGCCCGCCGCCGGTCATGATAACCAGCCGCCCGTCATTCGGGCCGGATGTGGATCCCGCAACCAGTTGTCCGAATTCGCGCGCGAGTGTGTAGTAGCGGCTGTTATCGAGGATACGGTGCGCGCTGCGCAACCTGCGCTGCAATTCCGCATCCGCCGGGGTGCCCTGCAACTGGTGTTCCAGCTGTTCTACATGTCTGCGTGCGCTCGCCGGCTCGGTGATGCGCGTACTGCCGAACACCACGATGGTGTGCTTTATATTGTGCTCACTCAACAGCAATTCGGGCTTCATGTACTCCAGGTTCAAACGCAGCCCGCGTGACTCGTCCCGCTCCAGGAAACTGGTATCCTGGTCGGCGCGCCGGTAGCTGGGAGATTCCAGCAGCGCCCGGATTGCCTCCGGCGCACGCGGATCATCCTCTCTGCCCTTGGGGTGAGACTCCGGCAGCGGTTCACGCCGCCGCTGCGGATGCGGTGGCTGCGGGACCTCCGGATGTTGCTGCTCGTCGTTTTCGCTCACGAATTCCCCTGGTCAGGCCCGGCACCGGGACTGGTATTTTTTGTGACTGTAGTGGCCTCTGCCTGTAATTGCCTGCGTTTTTCCGTGATCCCCCCCTGCCAGCCACCGGCATCGCCGTAATCGAAAAAATACGGGTAGCGGTCGTGGGCACCATTGACATGCTGCGCATGACGTATGGGGCACCAGTACTGCTCGGTGCGGGAAATGATCTCGCGCGCATAGGCAACCACCCCGTTGCCATAACCACAGTACGTGCAATTGATCTTCTCGATGGCATTCAGATAACCGAGCCGGTGCCGGTCAATGACCAGGTAATCGCGACGCCGTACCCGCGGAACACCGTAGGCACGAAAACAGATGTGCTGATAACAGGTAAAACTCATATCGATGAGCAGCAATGGCGCGATCATGGCGTAGATGACCGGTGCAGTAATGATGCTGGCCAGGTCCGCCTGCAACAAATAGCGCAGCGTGCTGGTTCGATAGCGGCGCTGGAGTTCCTTCACCTCGCGCGAGAACCGAACCTTGCCGTCTTCTATGGAATACTGGAAGCGTACCCGCGCATCGTCAAAGAATTCCTCCAGCTGGCCCTGCAATGCACGCATGTCGCTTAACAGCTGATCTACATCACGGTACATGGCTCGTCTCCGG
>CAJQOV010000016.1 GCA_905480065.1 uncultured Gammaproteobacteria bacterium
CAGGAACTGGCCAAATCGGAACTGGAGTGCCTGAAGAAGATCGCGCAGGATCCGGCCGCTGCCACGCCGCATTGTTCCCTGCAGACCCTGCAGCGGCTTGAATCCCTCGGCCTGGTCGAACGGGTCACGCGTATCCGCTTCCCCCTGGTGATGGTGCAAAACAGTTACCGACTGACCGCATCCGGTATATCCCTGTTGCGGCACAGCGGCCCATCCGGGCCCTGACCCACCAAAAAGGGGTCGGTGTCATTTATTCCCGCCTTCGCAGGGAATTCCATGGGAATTAATGAATAAATGACACCGACCCCTTTTTTTAATGACACCGACCCCTTTTTGGTGGGGGAACTTTTCACCCCGACAACAATCCATTCTGCATTTCCCGCGCATACGGGCATTACGTTGTAACGAATGAGAAATGTGTATCGGCGCAATGGCGCTGCGGGTACTCCTAACCGCATTTGCCGCCGCTGCTTTTCTGATGCCATTTACCCTGAAGGAACAAAAAGGGGTCGGTGTCATTTTTCTCCTCGGAACAAAAAAAGGGGTCGGTGTCATTTATTCCCGCCTTAACAAAAAGGGGTCGGTGTCATTTTTCTCTCAAAGACGATGTGCCATATGCTGTCCCGTGAAGAAAAATGACACCGACCCCTTTTTGTTTTTTTGTTCCTTTTTGTTTTTCGCTGTGGAGGTAACCGCATGACTGTAACCATGACACCCGGAATGCAGCCGGACGAGAATGCGCCGCTGGCGGCTATCCAGCGGCTGCGCTTGCAGCTCGAGGCGCAGATCATCGGTCAGCCGGTGCTGGTCGAGCGGCTGCTGATCGCGTTGCTGACCGGTGGGCATGTACTGGTGGAAGGTGCACCGGGGCTGGCCAAGACGCGCGCCATCAAGGCACTGGCCGCCGGGCTGCAGGCCGATTTTCATCGCATCCAGTTCACCCCCGACCTGTTGCCGGCGGACCTGACCGGCAGCGACGTGTTCCGGCCCGAGGATGGCAGTTTCCGCTTTGTGCACGGACCGATCTTCCACAACCTGCTGCTGGCCGACGAGATCAACCGCGCGCCGGCCAAGGTCCAGTCGGCGCTGCTGGAGGCGATGGGCGAGGGACAGGTGACGGTCGGCGCCAAGAGTTACCCGTTGCCGCGCCTGTTCCTGGTGATGGCGACCCAGAACCCGATCGAGCAGGAAGGCACCTACCCGTTGCCGGAGGCACAGCTCGACCGCTTTCTGTTTCACGTGCGGGTGGATTACCCGGCGCGTGCGGCGAGCCGCGACATCCTGCGCCTGGTGCGCGCCGAGGCACTAGGCATGGCGGCGGCTGACGCGGACGCTGAAACGCTGACGCAGCCCCGCGTATTCGCCGCACGCCAGGAAATCCTGCGCCTGCACCTGGCCGAGGCGGTCGAGGACTACATCGTGGAACTGGTCGAGGCCAGCCGCACGCCGGCGGCCTACGGCGCGGACCTGGCCGGCTGGGTGCGCTGGGGCGCGAGCCCGCGCGGGGCCATTGGCCTGGAGCGCGCCGCGCGTGCGCATGCCTGGCTGGCCGGGCGCGATTTCGTGACGCCCGAGGACGTACAGGCCATTGCGCCCGATACCCTGCGTCATCGCATCCTGCTCGACTACGAGGCGGAGGCCGAAGGCATTACCGCGCAGCGTTTCGTCGAGGAATTGCTGGCCCGTGTCCCCGCGCCCTGAAACGAACCCGGTGTTTCCGTCGCTGGCCGATCTGATCGGCCAGCGCGGGGCGGCACGCACGCTGGAACTGGGTGCGCGCCGGCTTGCCCTGTCGGCGCAGGCCGGCGGGTACCGCTCGGTCTATCGCGGTCGCGGGCTGGAGTTCGACGAGGTACGCATCTACCAGCCGGGGGATGAGGTGCGCGACATCGACTGGCGCGTCACCGCGCGTCGTGGCCGTCCCCACACCCGGCTGTATCGCGAGGAACGCGACCGGCCGGTGCTGGTGTTTGCCGACCTCGGTCCGGGCATGTTGTTCGGCAGCCAGCGGCTCAAGTCGGCGCAGGCATTGTACGCTGCCGCCCTGCTGGCGTGGGCCGCGGAACATGCCGGGGACCGGGTCGGCGGGGTGGTGGTGGGCGTCGATGGTCATCGCGCACGCCCGGCGCTGCCACGCCGCGAGGCAGTGCTGACGCTGCTGAAAACACTGGTGGAATTACAGCCACGCACGCCGCAGGCGCCGCTGCCGGGCCTGCTCGATGAAGGACTGGCACGACTGGTGCACACCGCCCACCCGGGCAGCCTGATCCCGGTATTGAGTGATTTCCAGACCCTGGACAGCGCGGGCGAACGCTCGCTCGGTCGGCTTACCCGGCATAACGATGTGCTGCTGATCTGGCTGTTCGACCCGCTCGAGGCCGAGCCGCCAGCGGCGGGACGTTATCGCCTCGGCGTGCCGGGTCAGTTGTTCGAACTGGACAGCGCGACTGTCGCCGGCCAGTGGCGGCAGCGTTTCACGGAGCAACGCGACCGGCTGGAACGGCTGGCGCGGCGCATGGGCTGTCCGCTGGTGCCGCTGGCCACCGATGTGAACCCGGCACCGGTACTGGCGCGCGGGCTGGTCCGGCACGGACGCGCGGCATGAACGAGCCACTGGCCAACATGCGTCCCCTGCACCTGCCGGCACCGGTCGGCTGGTGGCCGCCCGCGCCGGGCTGGTGGTTGCTGCTGGCCTTGCTGCTGCTGATTGCAGGCCTGGCGTGGTGGTATTACCGGCGCACGGCCTTGCGGCGCGCGGCACTCGCGGAGCTGCGCCGCTTGCAGCAGGGTGCGCCGGATGACACCCGCCTGACCGTGGACCTGAACCAGTTGCTGCGGCGCGTGGCGCTGGCACGCTTTCCGCGCGCGCAGGTGGCCGCGCTGAGTGGCACGGACTGGTTGCAGTTTCTCGACACGCAGGTGAGCGGCTTTGTTGACGGCCCCGGCCGGGTGCTGGCCACCGCTCCGTACCGCGCGGATTGCCGGCTCGATCGTGCGGCATTGCTGGGTCTCGCTGCGCAATGGATTCGCCGCGCCTGCAGGGGACGTTCATGATCCAGCTGGCGTGGCCCTGGCTGTTACTGTCGCTGCCACTGCCCTGGCTGTTGCGGCGCTGGTGGCCGCCGGCGCCGGATCGAGGCGGCAGTGCCCTGTTCGCACCGTTTGCCATCGGCCTGCCGGCGGGTGCAACACCGCGCGGGACCCGCCCGTTGCGCTGGCGGCAGTGGCTGGCCGTGCTGGCCTGGCTGTGCCTGTTGCTGGCGGGGGCGCGTCCGCAGTGGCTGGGTGACCCGGTCAGCCTGCCGCAGAGCGGGCGCAACCTGCTGCTCGCGATCGATGTCTCCGGCAGCATGGAAACCCCGGACCTGACGCTGGATGGCAGCCAGGCCACGCGCCTGGACGTGGTGCGGCAGGTGGCCGGCGAATTCATCGAACGCCGCGCCGGTGACCGGGTCGGACTGATCCTGTTCGGCACCCAGGCCTACCTGCAGGCGCCGCTGACCTTCGATCACATCACCGTGCATCACTTTCTCGATGAGGCGGTGATCGGGGTGGCGGGGCGCGAGACCGCCATTGGCGATGCGATCGGACTGGCCGTGAAACGGCTGCGCACGGCGCCCGGTGGGGAGGCGGTGCTGGTGCTACTGACCGACGGGCAGAATACCGCCGGTGCCGTGCCGCCGCGCCAGGCGGCGCAGCTGGCCGCGCAAAGCGGGCTGCGCATTTACACCATCGGCATCGGTGCAGACCAGATGCGGGTGCAGGGCCCGTTTGGCATCCGGCAGACGATCAATCCATCCGCCGATCTCGACGAGGACACGCTGCAGGCGATAGCCGAAGCCACCGGTGGCCGCTACTTCCGGGCGCGCGACCTTGCCGACCTCGAGGCCGTATATGCACGGCTGGATGAACTGGAACCGATTGAAGGCAGCAGCCACGTGGTGCGTCCGGTCAGCGCGCTGTACTCGTGGCCGCTGGGCGTGGCGCTGCTGCTCAGCCTGCTGCTGGCAGTCGGCGCATTGTTGCCGCGCAAGGGGTTCGCATGAGCGAGTTTCACTTTCTGCGTCCGCTCTGGTTTGTGGCGCTGATCCCGGCACTGCTGTTGTTATTGCTGCTGTGGCGTCAACGCAGCCGCGGCGGTGAGTGGCAGCCGCTGGTGGCGCCGGCCC
>CAJQOV010000017.1 GCA_905480065.1 uncultured Gammaproteobacteria bacterium
AGCGGGAATCCAGTCTTTCCGGCATCAGGGGGTTGCTGGATTCCCGCTGGCGCGGGAATGACATGTCCAGGGATTCGTTACGTCAGGCCAGCAATGATTTCTTCAGCTTGCCGATGGCGTTCTTTTCCAGCTGACGAATGCGTTCAGCCGACACCCCGAAACGGTCGGCCAGCTCGTGCAGGGTGGCCTTTTCGTCACTCAGCCAGCGCTGCTGCAGGATGATCCGGCTGCGCTCGTCCAGCTCGTCCATCGCCTCTGCCAGGTTGCCGGTGTGCGTGTCGCTCCAGTCATCGCGTTCCAGCGCCTGGGCGGGGTCGGCGGACGGGTCTGCCAGGTAGGCGGCCGGAGCATAGTGGTGCTCGTCATCCTCGTCGGCGCCGAGCGGGTCGAAACCGATATCGTGTCCACTCAGGCGGGATTCCATTTCCACCACCGTCTCGGGCTTGACGCCGAGGTCAGCCGCAACCGCATTGATTTCTTCCTGGTTCATCCAGCCAAGGCGCTGCTTCTTGCCGCGCAGGTTGAAGAACAGCTTGCGCTGCGCCTTGGTGGTGGCGACCTTGACGATGCGCCAGTTACGCAGGATGAATTCATGCATCTCGGCGCGGATCCAGTGCACCGCGAAAGAAACCAGCCGCACCCCCCGGGTCGGGTCAAAGCGCTTCACCGCCTTCATCAGGCCGATGTTGCCTTCCTGTACCAGGTCGCCGAGCGCCAGGCCGTAGCCGCTATAGCCGCGTGCGATGCGCACCACGAAACGCAGGTGTGACATCACCAGCTGGCGTGCTGCATCCAGATCGTCGTCCTCACGCAGGCGAGTGGCCAGTGAATGCTCTTCCTCGGCGGTCAATACCGGGATGCTCATGGCGGCATGGATATACTGCTCCAGGCTGCCGGTCGGCATTGGCATATACGACATAAGTGACTGATTGCTAATAACTAAATTCTGGCTCATGGCCTCTCCCTCGCGCTATTGTGCGTGCAGACAATGTTAGCACTCATGTCCATAGAGTGCCAATTTGCGGAAAAGTTGCATGCGGCATCGGCCTGGCGGGGCTGTGTTTGAGCTAACAGGGTGTCGCAGCACATGTCCTCCTTAAATAGTAGGAGTAGGAAAAAAATGTGCTCAGATACCTTTACCGGGACATATTTTCCCGCATCAACTCGGTTCGATGGCACTCAGGTGCCGCCCGACGGCCAGCCAGGAGCCGAGCAGGCCCAGCAGGGTGCCGCAGGCCAGCAATACACCGAGGGTGACCAGCGGCAGGGTTTGCAGGGTGAAATCACTCTGGTAGAGGCCGGCCAGCGCTGCGACCGGCTCGGCCAGCAGCCAGAATCCGGCACTGACCAGCAACCAGGCCAGCAGGGCGCCGAGCAGTCCGTACCACAGCCCGCTGTACAGGAACGGGCGGCGCACGAACGGGTTGGTCGCGCCGATCAGCTTGGTGACCACGATCTCGTCGTGGCGGTTCTGGATCTCCAGCCGGATGGTATTGCCGATCACCAGCAGCACCGCCAGCGCCAGCAGTGCGCTGATCAGCAGGATGCCGCGCCGGGCGATTTCAATCATGGCATTCAGGCGCTGTACCCAGGCCAGGTCCAGCTGCGCCAGCTCGACTTCCGGCAAGAGCTTGATTTTCTTCTGTAATGCCTCAGCAGCCGCGGGGCCGGTGTGGGCCGTTTGCGGGACCACTACCAGTACTGCTGGCAGCGGGTTTTCATCCAGTGCTTCCAGTGCCGTACTGAACCCCGAGTGGGTGCTGAACTCATCCAGTGCCTGCTCGGGGGTAATCACCTGTAGCGAGGCAACTTCCTCCCAGGCCCGGATGCGGCCGGCCAGCGCATCGCGCTGCGCGGCCGGCACCTTTTCCTTGAGGAACACCGAGAGACTGGCCTGTCCGTCCCAGGAGCCACTCATGCGGTGCAGGTTGTCGAGCAGCAGGTACAGGCTGGACGGCAAGGCCAGCGCAATGCCGATGACCGCCGCTGTCATCAGTGACGGCAGGGGATTGCGGTACATACGGCCCAGGCTGTCCAGCGCTACCTGCGCATGCCGTTGCAGGTAGATGCGTGGATGCTGCAGCCGCGGCAGCCAGTCCTGCAGGCGACTGCGCGCGACCCGCTGGTTCCTGCGTTTGCCCATCAGGCGTAGTCCTCTGCCGTGGCGGCCAGGCGACCGTGGTCCAGGGCCAGCACCGGGTAGTCCATGGAGTGGATCAGTTCGACGTCGTGGGTCGCAATCAGCACGCTGACGCCGACCTCGTTGAACAGGCCGAACAGCTGCATGATCTCGCGCGACAGGTCGGGATCGAGGTTGCCGGTCGGCTCGTCGGCCAGCAGCAGCATCGGCTTGTTGACCACGGCACGCGCAATACCCACCCGTTGCTGCTCGCCACCGGACAGTGTGATCGGGTACATCCGTTCCTTGCTGAGCAGGCCGAGCTTGTCGAGTGCGGCGCGTACGCGCCGCCCGATATCCTGGTGGCGGTAACCGGCGATGACCAGCGGCAGTGCCACGTTGTCGTACACCGTGCGATCGTAGAGCAGGTGGTGATCCTGGAAGATGAAACCGATCTTGCGGCGGATATACGGGATACGGCGGCGGTGGATATCGGACACGTTTTCGCCATCGAGAAAAATCTGCCCGCGGGTGCAGCGCTCGATCAGTGCGATGAGTTTCAGCAGGGTACTTTTGCCGGCGCCGGAATGGCCGGTCAGAAACGCCATCGCGCCTTTTTCCATGTGGAAGCTGATATTGGTGAGCGCCTCGAACCCGCCGGGGTAGCGCTTGCTGACGTTGGTGAAGCGGATCATTTATCGGCTATGCGTGAGGCGTGAGACGTGAGACGTGAAAGGTGAAAGGTGAAAGGTGAAGCGTGAAAGGTGAAGCGTGCGAGTCTGCATGTATGGTGCTCTGTGTATGGTATTTGTTAACGCAATATATCACTTGTAGCCTGTGCTGACAGGGTTATCCTGATCACGTCTCACGTCTCACGTCTCACGTCTCACGTCTCACGTCTCACGCCGACTGATCCTTGTCGAACAGGGCAGCGACAAAATCGGCCGCATTGAACTCGCGCAGGTGCTCGATGCCCTCCCC